>JBAVTI010000027.1:0-20243 GCA_049696055.1 Paracoccaceae bacterium
GGCAAACAGCGCCGCCGTGCCGATCACCGGGGCGGCCAGTGGCAGAATGATGATCCGCAGCATCTGATCCAACCGCGCCCCATCAATCGCCGCCGCACTTTCAAGATCACGCGGGATCGGATCGAACCCCGATTTCAGCAACCATGTGGTGAAGGGCGCAAGGATGGTCAGGTAAACCAGCGCCAGCCCTGTCACCGAATTCAGCAATCCAAGTGCTGCCAACCCCATGTAAAGCGGCACCGCCAATGCAACGGGAGGCAGCATATAGGTGCCGATCACCATGGTCAGCGACCAGCCCACCTGCGGGGTGCGCGACACCGCCCACCCCGCCGGAACCGACACCACAAGCGCCGCAATCGTCGCCATTCCTGCCACCTTCAGGCTGTTCACCAGCGAGGCCACAAAGGCCGCCCCCGCCGAATTCGGGGTCGCACTCAGCAAATGGCGATAGCGCGACAGATCAATCTGTTCGGGCCACCAGTGCAACGGTTTGGCAACCAGATCGTTGGTCGAGGAAATGCTCATCACGAATAGCCACACGAAGGGGGTAAGGATCGTCACCGCAACCAGCAGGGCGCAAAGATGCAGGAAAATCGAAAAGCGCAGGCTTGTGCGTTCCATCATCGGCCTCCGCCAGCGCTTTTTTGCACCAGCATCGCATAAATCACCGCCAGCACCGTCACCATCAAGGTCACGATCAGCGCCAGCGAAGCACCAGACCCGGCGCGCTGGAACGAAAACGCCTCTTGATAAACAAGGATCGACAGCGTGCGCGTGCTGTTTGCCGGGCCGCCCCGCGTCATCACCCAGATGATGTCAAACACCTTGAACGCCTCGATCGTGCGCAAAACCAGCGCCACCATCAAGGGGCCGGCAAGATAGGGCAGCAGCACAAACCGAAACCGCGCGACGGCACCCGCCCCATCCACCATTGCTGCAGATTTGATGTCGCGCGGCACCGCATGCAGCGCCGCCAGCGCGATCAGCGCGACCAGCGGAAAGTTCTTCCACGCATCGGCCACGATCAGGGCCGTCATCGCAGATCCCGGTTCGCCCAACCACGAGCGGTAGGCATCCATAAGGCCGAACTGCACCAAAAATGCGTTCAGCGCCCCGTATTCCGGGTTGTAAATCAGCCGCCAAAGTGTGGCATTTACCACCGTCGGCAAGGCCCAAGGTAAGATCATCAGCGCCCGCAGCACCGTGCGGCCATGGAAATTCTGATCCAGCAAAAGGGCGGCAAGCACCCCCAGAACCATCTCTAGTGCCACCGACACCACGGCAAATTGCGTCGTCACCGTCAATGCACGCCAAAACGCCGGGTTAGAGGCCAGCGCCGTGTAATTCTTGCCGCCGACGAATGCGCCGCTGGTGCCCACAAGGCGGGCGTCGGTGAACGAAAGTTTGACAGTATCAACCAAGGGCCAGCCGATCACCGCCACCATGACCACCAAAAGCGGCAGCATCAGCAGCCACGCTCTGGTGGTGATCCAGCTATTGGTCATATGGCAGCACCCGTGCGAAGGGGAATTTCACCCGAAGCATCAATGGGGCGGCGCAAACCCTGCGCCGCCCCTGTTCGTTCGATCAAAGGCCGCTGTTTGCGGCGGCTGTGGCCAGAGCGGCAGCCGGGGCTTGCTGCCCAAGCAATGCCTCCTGGATCGCCTGTTGCAGCGCCGCCGACAGTTCTTGATACTTCGGCGTGGTGGGCCGGGGGAACATGGCCGCAAGGCCGACCTTGGCCGCTGCAATCAGCTCTTCCTGACCCGCCGTGATGGTGGGATCATCGTAAGACGAGCCCCAGATCGGCAGGCTTAGCTTGGCATAAGCGTTCTGTTGGGCCTGCGAGGTCATGAACGTGATATATTGCCATGCCGCGTCGGGGTTCTTGCTGGTGGTGGTGATCCCCAGCCCCATCGAGCCGTTGACCGCCGAAACCGTGCTTTTGCCCGCAATGCCGGGGGCGGGAACCACACCAACATTGCCCGCAACCTTGCTTTCTGCCGGGTTGTTGGCAAGGTTGTACATATAAGTCCAGTTCAGCGCAAAAGCGGCATCGCCGTTTTGGAATACCCGACGCACATCCTCTTCCAGAAACTCTTTAGAATTCGGGTTGGTCAGCCCTGATTGGTAGCTGTCGACCATGTATTGCAGCGCCTCAAGACCGCCGCCGGTTTCGAATGCGGGCTTGCCGTCGGCCAGAAAACTGCCGCCATAGGCGCTGACCAGCGTGGTATAATCGCAAATCGCGGCCTCGGCTTGCGCCCAGCTCCAGACAATCGGATGTTCAACCAAGCCCTTGTCTTTGATGATCTTTGCCTGATCGGCAAGTTCGGCCCACGTGGTGGGCGGCGCGCTGATCCCGGCCTTGGCAAGGATATCCTTGTTGTAAAACAGATATTTCGTATCCAGAATCCACGGCATGCCATAGCGTTTGCCGTCGTTTTCAACCGTGGTCCAGGCCCCCGGCAGCACGCCCGCGACCATCTCGGGGGTGATGCGGTCACTGACGTCAACCAGCACATTGTTCGCGGCAAATTCCGCAGGCCAGATCACGTCGAACAACACAACATCATACCCCGCCCCCGAGCCTTGGGCCAACACGGTCTTGTCGTGCAGCCCCTCGTAGGGCACGAATTCCAGATTGACCTTCACTTCGGGGTTTGCCGTCGTGAACGCGTCGGTCATTGCCCGGACATCCGCCTCGCTATAGGCGGCCTGCGCCATGAAAAGCGCATTCAATGAGGTTTCGGCCCAGATCGGGCTGCCAAGCCCGCCCGCCAGAAACGCCAGCCCCACAAGTGTCGTTGTTTTCAGTTTCAGCATTGCCATCTCCTTGTTCCGTGAAAGATCTCGGTTCCGTAAAAAGGGCTCCGCGCTAAGGCAAAGTGACACGGTCTTTGCGCGGTGCAGTGCAGACAGGGACCCCGATCACGCAGGCTGTGTTGTGATTGTTGCGCAACTGACGGGCCTTTCCCACACCATTATTTGATTAATCCACCGAACCCGCGACCTTTGCCTTGATCCCTATCAATAGGTTCAAAATGACTTTCCGGGCGTTTTGCGGCCTTTTACCGCGGTTTAACCGGGACGATCGACAAGCTTGGCCGGGCCTTGGGGCACACCCCGCCCCCCCGTTTGCCCACCTATCGCCACTGTGAAAACCGGCGTTTGCCTCGCTTTTTGACGCCCGTCTGACGGCCAATTCGCGCAAAGGCCGGGCAGCAATGCCGTAGGCTTGGCCTTGGAAAGCGGTGGTGTGGTCTTGCCCTGAAATGGGCCGGGCACCACCGCGACCGGGGGCCTGAATACCTTTGCTTTGGCGATACCAACCTGAAAAGGGATGCCCCTTTTTGGGATCACACAGCGCTGCGCAAAAATCTACCCTCAAGTCAAAGCTTTGTTATTGAACATATTTTTTAACCGGGTGCAGGATGAAAAAGCGTACAGCCTATGCCATGCTGCTTTTGGCCGCGTTCTTCTGGGGGGCGGGAAATGTGGCCAACAAAACCGTGCTCGAACATCTTTCCCCCTCTGCCACTGTGGCGCTGCGGTGCGTTATTGCGGCACTGGTCATCGCCCCTTTGGCCCTGCGTGAGGCCCGCCAATGCCGCCAACCCGCCTTTCTTGCCAGTGCTGTGGTGGTGTCGGCATTGTTTGCGGGGGCGCTTTATTTCCAACAGATCGCCTTCGCCTCGACCACGGTCACCAACGCCAGTTTTCTGATCAATACCGCCAGCATCCTGACGCCGTTGGTGGCTTGGGCGACGTTTGGCGAACGGCAAGGTCTGCCGATCGTGGGGGCGGCAGGGATCACCGTTATCGGAGCGTTCATGATGACGGGGGGCAGCTTTTCGCCATCAACCCTGAACCGGGGCGATGTGTTTTGCCTGATCTCGGCATTGCTTTATGCCGGGTGGATGGTGGCACTCGGGCGGCATGCCGTGGCCTTTGGCCGCCCCTTTTGCACCAGCCTTGTGCAGTTCATCCTAACGGCCACGGTGTTGGGAACCGCCACGCTGCGCGCGTCGCCGCCGTTGCTGGCCGATGTGGCGGCGGCCTGGCCGGAATTGCTGGCGCTGGGGGTGTTTTCCACGGCGGCGGCGTTTGTGCTGATGGCGCGGGCACAAGAGCATGTAACGCCCTCGGCAGCGGCGGTGCTGGTTTCGGCGGAAAGCCTGTTTGGCGCGGCGGGGGGATACTTGCTGCTGGCCGAACGCACCCCCGTTTTTGGCATGGTTGGGGCAGCCCTGATATTAGCGGGCATTGTGCTGGGCATGACGATGACCGATTGTCGTCCGGCCCCCCCAAAGGCGCGCGCTGCACCCAAACGGACAGCCCTGTTTTCAATCGTCAGTTAGAACGCTTGCTCAGGCTTTGGCCACCTACCCCGAAGGGTCTGGCTTGGACAAGGGTGGCATCGGCGGATGATCAGCCTCTAGCGGCAAAGACAGCCGGATCAACGGTCCTGCGCGCAGGGTAGCGGCGGGATAGCTGGGGTCCTGACGGATCCGTTCCAGCGAAAAATCCGGCTCCAATTGCTGCAAATCGGCCATGATCCGCATCGCCTTTTCCACCTGATTGGATTGCAGATACAAAAACAAAAGGTGGCGCAACGGCGATCTGAAATGCGGCGCGCGCAGCCGGGCAGCCTCGTAATGCGCAATCGCCCCCGGATAGTCGCCCGAGGCCACGGCAGCCAGACCCGACAAAGATTCCCACCAATGCAAAAACGACGATCGGCTGGCCAGATGCGAGCCATGCCGCGCCGCCGTCAGTGCCGCATCCAGGTGGCCAGACCGCAGCAGGCTGCCGGCCTGAGCGGCAAAGGCAAAGGCGTTATTGGGGCTAAGAGCGATGGCATCACGGGCAAGTGCTGCGCCGCCTTCAGCATTTTCATCAATCATCACGCGCACTTGCGACGCCAGCGCCAACACCAGCGGGTTGGTCTGCGGCCCCTCCATCGCCTTGCGCACAAAGGTGTCGGCTTCGGCAAACAGCCGCGCGCGGTCGGGGTCGGTGCGCTCTACAAACATGATCTGGCGCAACAGCCCATGCCAGGCATAGATCTTGGCCGAAGGCTGCAGCCGCGCCGCATCGGTCAGAATGGTATCGGCAAGCCGGATCCGGCTGGCATCAAACGAGAACATTTCTTTGACCGCGCGCGCCACCATCGCCTCGGTTTGCAGCGGCGTGGTGTCCCCCCCCAGCACCCGTGGCAGCGCGTTCATCGCCGCCTCTGCCGCCTCGAACACAATGGCGGGAAATTCGCCCTGCGCAATCGGATCAGAGCTGCGAAGCGGCAACACCGAATGGCGCGACCAGATCGAGCGGCCATTGTTCGCGGCAGACAGGCTGGCATAGATATGCAGCTGCCCCTCGGCCTCGGAGGCCTCGATATTCAATGCCAGACCGCGCTCTTGCGGCCCAAGTTTGATCACCGCGCCGTTCATGCCATAGACATCAACCGAGGCAAATTCCGAAATCAGCGCGCCAATCGCATCGGCCAATGTCAGGGCGACAAACCCGCCCAAACCCTGCGGCATGGTGCCGGTGCTGACCAACAGCGGCAGGGCGCGCAGCACCGGCTCTGCCCCGGCGCGCGCCCCCGCCCCGCCCGGCGCAAACCGTTGGCGTTGTTCGCGCAGCCATGCCTCAAAGGCCTGATCGCGCAGATCAATGCCCTCCATCAGCTCGCGGCCCGATGCCAAAGCCGCCATTGCCGACTGCGGGTCGGCGTCAAGATCGGTATCCAGCGCCGTAAAGCCGATGCTCTCGCGGTCGGCCACCAGCGCATCGGCGGCATTGCCAAGGGCGGCGCGCACCTCTAGCAGGGTTTGGCGCAAACTGCCGCTGGCCTGTTCGGGGCCACGGTCCGACCACAGCTTGGCCTCCAGCCAGCGCCGCGTGCGTTTGCGATCGGGGCTAAGGGCCAACAGCGCCACCAAGCCCCGCGCCTTGGCCCCGCGCGGCGTACAATCGCGCCCAAGGTCATCGCGAAGATGTATTGCCCCGACAAGGCGAACATGCAGCTTGGGTGCCATGTCTTTCCTCAGGGTCGATCGCACATGCGAAATGCCACATTTACCTTGCGTCAACGATAACGCGGTCTGGCCATTGTGCAACCCGCGTTAATTTTCCGTCAATCCCCATCTCCATCAGGATTTTTTACTATCGAAAAACCCACAAACGCGGCAAACTGCCGCCATTCAATCGGGGGATATAGTCATGGCAATTTCAGGACATCATGGCCATCACGGCCACCATGGGCATCACGGCCATCACGGGCATCATGGACATCACGGAGCAGGTGCCGAGGGGGCAGAATCGCCGCTGTTGTCTTCGGCACTGGCCACAAGCGCCGAAGGGATCATGGGCTATTGGAACGGCACGCCTACCCGCACATCCCATCAGGGCACCGGGGCGTGGCAAGACTTCATGCGCCTGCAACCCAGCGCGCGCATGGCGGTGATGCAGCACGAAACCGCATCCTTGTTCGGCGTGTCGGCCAGTGCGGGCAGCCTGACCCTGGCAACCGCCGGCGGGGCCGCCCTTCTAACCCTCACCCCGCCCAGCGTGGCCAACCTCGAGGCACAGCTTGTGCATCTGCGCACCGCCGCCGACCTGCGCGGCGACCGCATGGCCGAAATTCTGGTGCAGGCGGGCGACATGCTGTCGTTTTACGGCGCCCAGTTCCAACTGCACCCAGACCGCAAAAAATGGACGCATGTGTTGCTGGCTGCGGCCTATCAGGCGGTGATCGTGCCCGAGATGCGGCTTAAACTGCACGCCTCATTGCCGCGCCCGATCGACATGGCCGAACAGGTGCAGCCGATCATCCAAACGCCGTCGCACAGCACCTATCCCAGTGGCCACGCGACCGAGGCTTTTGCCTTTGCCACCGTGATCTCGGCACTTTCCTTGGCGGCTGCGGGCAACGCCGCACCGGGGGCCGCCCTCATTGCGCAGTTGCAACCGGGGTCCGGGGCCAGCACCTCGGATTTGCTGGCCTTTCGGCTGGCGGCGCGAATCGCCGATAACCGCACGGTAGCGGGGGTGCATTTCCCGGTCGACAGTGCGCATGGGGCGCTGCTGGGGCTGACCTGCGGTTTGGCGTTCCTGGGGCTTTGCGGCACGTCGAGCGGCGCGGTTCCCAGCTTTGCCGCCACGGGCGCAGACTGGACCGGCTATTTCAATCTTGACGATTGGCGCGCGGCACTGGTCGGCTGGCAGGTTACCGACGTGGCCCAAACCCCGGCTGGCAGCGCCAATATCCTGCCCCTGCTTTGGGCGCAGGCCTTGGCCGAATGGGTCTGACGCCCCGCAACAAACCAAGGGCGGCAAGATCACCCGTCGATCTTGCCGCCCGGTTGAATTAGCGCACCATCACCCCAACCCCAATTCTGGGATCCAACGGAAACAGCGGCGGCACCGCCGATTGCAGCAGTTGGGCAATTTCGGCCACAAACGGGCCCGGCCCGGTGTTATGGGCCACCAACGCCCGCCCCCCCAGCAGCGATTCCACGATTCTGCGCACCACCATCGGGGCGGCCATGCTGGTGCCCGAAAGCCGTGCCGTGCTGCCGCTAAGCACCCCCGCCGCCCGGCATCCCCGCACGATCTGGCCATCGTCGGCCAAGGCGGCAAGGGTTGGCACCCGATCCTCGTCGGCCACGCCCTCGGCGGAATAGCGCGAGGCACGCCCGCCCTGCAAAACCGCCAGATCGGGGGTGGTCGAGGCCACAAAATACACCGAAGGATCGCGCAGGCCCGAAAAGTTCACTTCCGTGCCACGCCGGGTCACCGGGCAATCTGGGTTGGGGGCCGTCCAATCCATCGTCTCCTCGTCCCATTCCCAGCCCGAGATGTGGTCAATCCACGATTGGCGCCCCAAACGGCGATAGCCGTCTGGCGTGTCATCGCGCTGCACCTTGGCGGAAACCTCAATCGGCACCGTAGTGCCGTTGACCACGCTCAGCGCCCAAATTCCGGCAGGGGCAGTGGCCCCCACATCATCGCGCGTCGTTGGTGCCACGGCAATTTGCAGCAAATCGAAATGCTTTTCCGCCACGCTGGTCACCCGGGCAATCTTGCCCTGCGCGGTTGAAAACGTCAGCACCTGCCCCGCGGGCGGAAAGGCCGGCAGCGCCAGCACCGCCGTGCCAAACGGCGGGTCCAGCGTCACCGCCACCCGCTTGCCCTTGCCCTTGCGCACCCGCAGTTCCAGAAAACTGGGGGTGCGGTCATCGGGCAGAATGCGCCAATCCAGCGACATCTCGGCACCGGCAGCCAGCGGCGTCTTCGCCACCAGCCGCTCGCGCCGCGCATTGCCATAGGCCACCACAATCCGGATCGGCGTATGCGGCGCAAAGCTGCGAAACCGCGCAAGCTCGTCTGCAATCATCCGCTCCAGAAACCCGGTGCCATCTTGCGGCCCGGCCAGCGCGCCCAGACTAAGGTTCACGATCAGCGGCACCCCTGCCCCGCCATTTCCGGGGTCACCCACCGCGATCAGCGCCTGATTAACCACCCAACGCAGGCCCAGCGCGATATGCGGATCAAGCCTGCGCCCCGAGGTGTCACCCACCGCCGTCGGCGGCAATTGTACTGCCAGCAGCGGCACCGAAGCCCCCGCCGCCGCAATGTTCGCCCCGGCGGCAATATCCAGAACATGGGTGCCGTGGCCGGTGTGGCGATTGGTGGCCCTGTGGGTGTCTGGCCCAAAGATCAGCGCGTTCAGCCTTGCATATTCGCTGGCCTCATCTTGCCCCGATGTCAGAATGGCGTTGATATCAGCCGCACTCAGAACCAGGCCCGACGGCACCGATGACGGCCCGATCAGCGCGTCCGACGACTGAATCCACACCGCTTTGAACCGGGTCTCGGTTAGCGTCGCGCGAAACCGGGCGTTCAAAAAGCCGATGCCATCGTCAATCACCGCCACAATCGGCACCGGTGCCACGCTGCAATTTGCCACCGGGAACGGCTTTGGATTGCTGATCGGCAGCGCGGCCAGATTAAGTGCTACCGGCGGGCCGATATACAGCACCGTCCACAGATCGCTGTTCACCGCATCGGGCAGGCAATAGGCGATGGTGCGGATATCACGCGGGGTTTCGGGGTCGCGTTCCAGCTCTGATTGCAGATAGTCCCGCTCGCCCGGCGCAAGGATATAACTGGCGCGACGCTCATCCAGTTCGGCGATTACCAAAGCCAGGCTGCGCCCACCGGCCCCCCATTCCAGCCTGACAAAAACCGGAACATATAGCGGCACCGAAACCCGTGGATTGGCGGCCGCCTCGGCCAGTTCCAGATCCACATTCCCATCCAAAGCAAAGATCGGTTTGTCGTCTACCCATTCCATCGGCCCGTCTCCTGCAAATCAACTTGACGCAATCTGACATGATATCTGGTCCGGAACGAAAGCCAAAAATCCGGTCTCACGACGAATTAGCGGGATATTGACGCAAGGCCCCCCGTGGGGTGCCGCCGCCCTGACGCAAGCCTGACGAAGGGCTGCTTTACTAGGCAAACCGGGGGGTCCGGGATCGGGTTGTGCTGCCAAATCAGGACACATCCCCAGACGGACCCGACCCGCAATTTGCATATCCATGCGCAAATCCGCATGTCGAAAGGGAGAACTTCGATGAAACTGCTGCACCTTATGCTGCTCACCGCGCTGGCATGGCCCTGCCCCGTTTTGGCCCAGACCAACGCCACCTCAGACCTAACCACCGTTCTTGTCAGCGCCGATCGCCGCTGCCACGATCCGGCAAGCCGAGACTATACGTCCGAGTGGTGCGATGGCTTTCGCAATGCCACCGTTTACGGCGCGATAGTGAAAAGCGGCCCCCGGGCCCGTTGGACGGCCGACGCCGACATGCCCGCCCAAAGATCGCGTGGCGCACGCCATCACAGCTTTCTGGCACCTAGTGCAACCGCACCCCACGATTGCCGCGCCAAGTGGAGCTATCTGCGGTGCCAGGCCATCGCATCTGGCCACACCGCTGCGGTAGATCTGGCGCAACCGCTGGCCGATTAACCGCCAAAGGTCGCGCCAATTCCGGGCCAAGCCACGGGGGGCAACCTGCGCGATCAGGTTGCCCCCATCGCTTTGCGCACACTACTTGCCAAGCGTCGCTGCATTTTGACAGATTTCTTTCAAAAAGCGATCCTTGCAAGAAAACTTCCCCACCCCTAAGCTGTCCTTCACATTCGCTCGATCACCCCTATGCCGGGCATCGACCCAAACGCGCGACGCCGACGAAAGGACACCATGCCAATCACCGCACCCACCCCCGCTTTGCGGATCGACAGCGCCGAGTTGCGCCTTGTCCGCCTGCCGCTGCTGACGCCCTTTACCATTTCCACCGGCACCATGGTCGACAAGGTTTTCCCGCTGCTGATCCTGCGATCCGGCCCGCATGAAGGCTATGCCGAAGGCGTCATGGACACCCTGCCCGATTATCTTGATGAAACCATTCCCGCCGGAATGGCCCTGCTGCGCGAGGTTTTACTGCCGCAGATCGTCGGCAAATCCTTTGCCAACCCCCAAGAGCTCGAGCGTTTGCTGACCCCATGGCGCGGCCATCAGATGACCAAGGCCACCGTCGAAATGGCGTTCTGGGATCTTTGGGCGAAATCCCTCAATTTACCGCTGAAAACCCTGCTCGGTGGCGTGATGGACCGTGTCGATGTTGGCGTCTCGCTGGGCATCGGCCCGATTGCCAGCACCATTGACCGCGTCCGCACCCATGTCGATCTGGGCTATAAACGCATCAAGCTAAAGATCATGCCCGGCCATGATGTCGCCCTGATCGCCGCCACCCGCAAGGCTTTCCCCGACATCCATCTTAGCGTTGATGCCAATTCCTGCTATTCGCTGGCCGATACTGCCCTGCTGCGGGCCTTGGATGGCTTTGCGCTTGACTATATCGAACAACCCTTGGCGTGGAACGACATTCACGACCACGCCACCCTGCAAAGCCGCCTCACCACGCCGATCTGTCTGGATGAAAGCATCAAGGGGGTTCAAGAGGCCCGCAAGGCGCTGCAATCGGATGCCTCTCGCGTGATGAACATCAAGGTTGGCCGCTCTGGCGGCTATCTTGAATCCCTGCGCATCCACGATCTTTGTGCGGCCTTCAATGTGCCGGTCTGGTGTGGCGGCATGCTTGAATCCGGCATTGGCCGGGCGCATAATATCCACCTCTCCACCCTGCCCAACTTCACCAAACCCGGCGATGTGTCTTCTGCCAGCCGCTACTTCGCCCGCGATATCATTGTCGAGAAACTTGAGGCGACAAACGGCTCGATGCCCGTCCCCCCCGGCCCCGGCATCGGCGTGCAACTTGATTGGGATTATCTCGCCACCATGACCCTGTCGCGCGAAAGCTTTGGCCAATGATCCAGATCCGCGATCTGCACGGCATGGCCGAGTTTCGTCTGGCGCAAGAGCTGCAATATGCGGTCTGGGGCAAGGATGATCTGGCCGACCCCGCCGATCTGATGATGGTGATCGAGGCCGAAGGCGGCATTGCGGCGGGCGCGTTTCAAGAGGGCCGGCTGCTGGGCTATGTGTTCGGCTTTGCCACCCGCACGCCGCATATCCAACACTCGCACCGCCTTGCGGTTCTGCCGCAAACCCAAGGGATGGGCTTGGGTCTGCGCCTGAAATGGTATCAGCGCGATTGGTGCCTTGCGCGCGGCATCACCCATGTCCGCTGGACTTACGATCCGCTGCGCAGCGCCAATGCGGGCCTGAACATCGCCCGTCTTGGGGCGCAGGCCCGCACCTACTATCCCGATTATTATGGCGAGATGGAGGGGATAAACCGTGGCGCGCCCTCTGACCGCCTGCTTGCCGATTGGTATCTCGACAGCGCGCAGGTTACAGCCCTTGCCACCGGCCAAACTCCGGTCCCCCCATCGCATCCCGATACCCTGCGCCTTGCGATTCCTGCCGATTTCGGCGCGATGCTGACGGCCAACCCCACAGCCGCCCTTGCCGCGCGCCTGACCCTGCGCACCCAGATGCAGGACGCCTTCGCCAAAGGCTATGCCGTGCGCGGCTATGATACCGCCCGCCGCGAATACATTCTGCTGCCCGACTGAACGCCCCGCGAATAGCCAAGCCCCAAACACGGTTAACCGCCCAAAACCCCGCAAGGCGCATGGTCCAAAGCCATACGTCCGCCATACGCGCACCATACATCGGATTTTCGGCCAGACCGCCAGATTAACCCAGCGTTCCCAGCCCCTTACAGACCAAAATCAGCCGCTGAACAAGAAGTGCAGAACATCGCCGTCCTTCACCTCATAGGTCTTGCCCTCAACCCGAAACTTGCCCGATTCTTTCGCGCCCGCTTCGCCATTTCCGGCAATGTAATCGTCATAGCCAATGGTTTCCGACCGGATGAACCCCTTCTCGAAATCACCATGAATGACCCCCGCCGCCTGCGGTGCCAAAGTGCCTTTCAGAATGGTCCAGGCGCGGGCTTCCTTGGGGCCGATGGTGAAATATGTCTGCAATCCCAACAGCTCATACCCTGCCCGGATCAACCGATCCAACCCTGCCTCGTGCAGCCCCATTTCTTCCAGAAACATCGCCGCTTCGTCATCGGCAAGCTGGCTGATTTCTTCTTCGATCTTGGCCGAGATCACCACCGACATCGCGCCCTGCGCTTTCGCCATTTCCGCCACGCGGGCCGATTGGCTGTTGCCGTTCGCCGCACAGGCTTCCTCAACATTGCAGACGTAAAGCACTGGTTTTGATGTCAAAAGTTGCAGCATCCGCCACTGCTTCAGATCATCTTCCACCACTTTGACGGTGCGCGCAGGCTTGCCCGCCTCTAGCGCCACCAAGGCCTGCCGCAGCAAACGGTCCTGATCCAGACTGTCCTTGTCGCCACCGCGCAGCTTGCGCGCAAGGTTGGCCAAGCGCCGCTCGATCGACTCCAAATCTGCCAGCATCAGCTCGGTTTCGATGGTTTCAGCGTCGGCAATCGGGTCGATCCGGCCTTCGACATGGGTAATATCGCCGTCTTCAAAACAACGCAGCACATGGGCGATGGCGTCACATTCGCGAATGTTTGCAAGGAATTGGTTGCCCAAACCCTCGCCCTTGCTGGCGCCCCGCACCAGACCTGCAATGTCGACAAACGTCATCCGCGTCGGGATAATCTGCTTGCTGCCTGCAATCACCGCCAGCTTTTCCAGCCGCGCATCGGGCACCGCAACTTCACCCACATTCGGCTCGATGGTGCAAAACGGAAAGTTCGCTGCCTGCGCCGCCGCCGTCCGGGTCAGCGCGTTGAACAACGTCGATTTGCCCACGTTCGGCATCCCGACAATACCCATTTTAAAGCCCATAACCCGTTCCTTCGTCCATGTTTGCAGGGCTTTTAGGCAAGCCCCGCCCCATGCGCAAGCGATGCTTGGGAAAACACCCGATTCGCAGTAGAATTGCCCATAGGGAGGATAAGATAATGACCTTCATGCCTTACATCCATTTCGACGGCACCTGCGAAAGCGCCATGAAATTTTACGCAGACGTCTTTGGTGCCACCGACCTGCAACTGATGCGCTATGCCGAAGCCCCGCCTGAAAGCGGCATGCAAGCCTCTGATCGCATTATGCATTCTCAACTGTCGGTGGCGGATCATACCTTGATGGCATCAGACTACCCACCCGGCATGCCCGCCCAAACCCAGACCGGGCTCAGCGTGATGACCGCCCCCGCCACGGTGGCCGAGGGCAAGCGCTTGTTTGAGGCGCTGCTGGCAGGTGGCGCGCAAATCATGCCGTTCGGCCCCACCTTCTGGTCGCCCGGATTTGGCATGCTGAAAGACAAATTCGGCACCCACTGGATCATCGGCGCGCAACAACCCACCGCGTAGGCCATTGATTTTCCCGTGCCCTTGACGCAAACCCTTCGCAACAGTTCGAAGGGGACGGATATGACACGGATCGACGCCAAGTTTGCAGCACTGAAGGCCGCGGGTAAGAAGGCTTTCGTAGCCTATATCATGGGCGGCGATCCCAATGTGGCCACCTCGCTTGCGATCATGAAGGGCCTTCCCGGCGCGGGCGTTGACATCATCGAGCTTGGCATGCCGTTCACCGACCCGATGGCCGATGGGCCGACCATTCAATTGGCCGGGCAACGGGCGCTGGAAGGCGGCATGACCCTGCAAAAAGTGCTGGATATGGCAACCGAATTTCGCCGCACCGACAACACCACCCCGATCGTGTTGATGGGCTATTACAATCCGATCTATTCACGCGGCGTTAGCAAATTTCTGGTAGATGCTAAAGCTGCCGGGATCGACGGGCTGATCGTGGTTGACCTGCCGCCCGAAGAAGATGCCGAGTTGTGTATTCCGGCACAGGCAGCCGGGTTGAACTTTATCCGGCTGGCGACGCCAACCACTGATGACAAGCGGCTGCCCAAGGTTTTGCAAAACACCTCGGGCTTTGTGTATTACGTCTCGATCACCGGCATCACCGGTGCGGCGGCGGCAAAACCCGCCGACGTGGCCCCCGAAGTGGCGCGGATCAAGGCCAAGACCGATCTGCCGGTGATTGTCGGTTTCGGGATTACCACGCCTGATGCTGCACAAGGCATCGCCGGAATTGCGGATGGTTGCGTGGTGGGATCGGCCATTGTGAAAGACATCGGCGCGGGCAAACCGGTGGCCGAGGTTCTGGCCAATGTGGCGGCGCTGGCTGCCGGGGCGCACCGCGCCTGAGGATCAGGTTTCAATTATAGAAGCCTCACCCTTCGGCGATCATTGGCGCCAAGTGTCGTGTGGTTCTGACTGGCGTGCGGCGTGTGTTCGGGTATCGCCATCCATTTGACGGCATTTGCCGGCCAAAACTGATGGGCAGACGCCTGACGTTGTTACATATGACAGGAAAATGACGGCGTTGGGATCAGGCCGTAAAGATGTTGCTCTGACCCGGCGATATTGGTAATAGAAAATGACCAATATCGCCGAAAGGATGCGTTATGCCCGTTATCACCTGCATCGAAGACCTTAAACGCATCTACAAACGGCGCGTGCCCAAGATGTTTTACGATTACGCGGAAAGCGGCAGCTATACCGAACAGACCTTCCGCGAGAACTCCACCGATTTCGCCCAGCTTCGGCTTCGCCAAAAGGTGGCGGTCGATATGACCGGGCGCAGCACCAAAAGCACCATGATCGGGCACTCCGTCGCCATGCCCGTGGCGCTTGCCCCGGTGGGGATGACGGGGATGCAATGTGCCGACGGCGAGATCAAGGCCGCACGCGCCGCAGAAAAATTCGGGGTGCCGTTCACGCTGTCCACCATGTCGATCTGTTCGATCGAGGATGTGGCCGAACATACCAAAGCGCCGTTCTGGTATCAGCTTTACGTCATGAAAGACGAAGAATTCGTCGATGCGGCCATTGATCGGGCGAAAAAGGCGGGCTGTTCGGCCTTGGTTCTGACGCTGGATTTGCAGATTTTGGGGCAGCGACACAAGGATCTGAAAAACGGGCTTTCGGCCCCGCCACGCATCACGCTGCCCAATATCATCAACCTTGCCACCAAGCCGCGCTGGTGTCTTGGCATGGCGGGCACCAAACGGCGCACCTTCCGCAATATCGTCGGCCACGCCAAGGGGGTTGGCAATCTGTCCTCGTTGATGAGTTGGACCAACGAACAATTTGACCCCAAACTTGACTGGTCAAAGATCGCCCGGATCAGGGATCAGTGGGGCGGCAAGTTGATCCTGAAAGGGATTTTGGATGCCGATGATGCGCGGCTTGCGGCGGACTTTGGCGCCGATGCGATCATCGTCTCAAACCACGGCGGGCGACAGCTGGATGGCGCGGTGTCGGCGATCCGGATGTTGCCGCAGATCGTGGCGGCGGTCGGTGACCGGATCGAGGTGCATATGGATAGCGGCATCCGCTCGGGCCAGGATGTGCTGAAGGCCTTGGCTTTGGGCGCCAAGGGCACCTACATCGGGCGCTCTTATATCTATGGTCTGGGGGCGATGGGCGAGGCCGGGGTGACCAAGGCGCTGGAGGTCATTCAAAAGGAACTGGACATCTCTTTGGCGCTATGTGGCGAGCGTGACGTGCTGAACCTGACACGCAAAAACCTGTTGGTGCCACGCGGGTTCGAGGGCGATTGGGTTTAACCGCCCCAACCCTTCGCTAATTCCCTTTGACTCCGTGTCGGGTTCGCAGTTTCCTTGGCGAAATCTTTCGCCAAAAGGAATGTTGCCATGCGCCTGAGCTCGGTTCTTTTGATGTCGGCCCTTGGGCTGGCGGCACAATCGCTGGCGGCACAAAGCGCCGAAGAAGTGATCACTTTTGACACCGCCGGCGGCAAGATTGTCGGCACCTTGTCGCTGCCCGAAGGTGGGCCTGCGCCGGTGGTTCTGTTGTTCCACGGCTTTACCGGCACACGGAACGAACTGGCCGTGGCGACAACCCAAGAGGGAGTGTTTTCGCGCACCGCAAGGCTGTTGGCCGACGCAGGCTATGCCAGCCTCAGGATTGATTTTCGCGGCTCGGGCGAAAGCGACGGCGCCTTTGCCGACACCACCTTTGAAGGTCAGATCGCCGACGGATTGAAAGCCGTCGAGGTAATGACCGCCGATCCACGGGTTAAGGGCGCTGACCTTGCCATCATCGGCTGGAGTCAGGGTGGCTTGGTGGCAACCGCCGTCGCCGGGCGCAGTGGCATCCCGGATGCGGTGGCGCTGTGGGCAGCGGTGGTGACCCCGAAGGAGACTTTTTCGGGCCTTTTGGGGGCCGAAACTGTCGAGAAGGGCCTGACCACGGGCGACACGCCGCTGTCGATCACCCTGCCATGGGGTGCTGTAATCGAACTGAAGCAAGGCTTTTTCGATGGGTTTGCCACCCTTGACCCCTTGAAAGAGATCGCCGCCTATCGGGGGCCGTTGTTCGTGGCGCAAGGGACCAAAGACACCACCGTAGCCCCTATTTCCGCCGACAAGCTGATCGATGCGCACGAAGGCACGGAACAGCGGTTCAGTGCCGAGATGGATCATGTGTTCAACGCGTTCACCGGGCCGCAAACGCTTGATGAAATGGTGGGAAAGACCATCGGCTTCTTTGATGCGCAGATGAAGTGATAAAGCCGGGCTTGTGCAAGCTGCGCTTTGCCCAAGCCGCTAGTTGTCTTGCTGACGCGCCATGATCGGCGCCAAAATCAACAGCGACAACAGCATCACCGCCGCAAACACAAAGGCCGCGCGCAGCCCGAAAGTTCCGGCCAGAAAGCCAAGCGTGGGCGGGCCAAAAAAATAGCCAAAATACCCCAGCAAGGTGGCGCGGGCTACCGAGCGGGCGCGGGCCTTGGGGTTCGACAGCCGCCCCACCAGCGAAAAAGCGGTGGGGGCGATGACCGACGAGCCCAGCCCCATCACGATAAAGCCGCCGTAGGCCATGCCGGGCGATGTGGCCAGCGCCGCGATCAGCGCCCCCGTGGCCGACAATACCGCACCGTATTTCAACAGCCGGAACGGGTTCAGACGCGTCACCAGCCCCTGCCCTGCAATGCGGGCAAATCCCATCGTCAGGGCCATGGCGGCAGGCCCCATTGCCCCCTCGGCGGGCGATCCGCCCAGCGTTTTCTCGATATGCAGCGCAGACCAGTTTTCGGCAGCGTTTTCGGTCATGAACGCGATCAGCACGATGCCGCCGCCAATCACCGGGATCATGCCCAGATGCGCCATGCCCTTGCCCTTTGGCTTGGCCAAGCCGTGAATTGTGCCGTCACGCTCCCATGTCGACAGCGCCAGCAGGGCCGCAAGCAACCCTGCGGTGCCCATCACCCAACCGGGTGTCCAGCCTGCATTGCGCATGGCCCCGGTGACAATGGCCCCTCCGGCATAGCCAAACGAATAGGCCGCATGGGTCAGGTTCATCAGGTGCAGATCATGCTTGTGCTCCAATGCCGAAACCCGCGCATTCATCAGCACATCGGTCAGACCGGTGGCCGCACCGCAGGCCATCATCGCCAGCGGAAACAGCCAGATCACCGTCACCTGACCCGGCAGCGCAAAGGCCATGGCCATGCAAAGCGCCGCCACTGGCAGGGCAACACGGCCCAACGCCACCCCTGCGGCAGGGGCCAACAGCATGGCCAGAACCGCAGCAATCGGCGTCATCAGCATCAACATACCCAGGCGCGCCTCATCGACGCCGAGCATGGTCTTGATGTCGGGCAGAACCGCGGCAAAGGTGCCCCAAAGCACGCCCATCGCAGCAAAGGCCGCCAGCGCGGGGCGGGCGGCAACAAGGGTGGGCAGAACAGGCATGAAGGCTCCGGCTATCTTCGCCACAGTTACCGTCAGGGGCGCCGGGCGTCTGATCCGTTGGCGACGAAGCCGGGTTTGCGGGCGACGCGGGTTGGCGCAAATCCGGAGGCCATCGGTTTTTGATTGCCGATCCGTGGCGGGGCGATCATAGGTTGGTGGATCAGCGGTGCGGGGATCTTGCCGCCAAGCGTTGCGCTTGGGATACGACCGGCACCACCCGGCGATTGCACCAATTTCGTGCTTTCCATCCCCCCGATTCCCCGCTATAGCCCCCCGGTCGCGTCGCACACCCTTGGAGGGCGGCGGACTTATATATGGAGAACCTCAATATGGCTGGTGAAATCCCTGATTTTCACGCCGAGGTACGGATGGGGACAGGCAAGGGGGCCGCTCGTCAAGCTCGTCGTGAGGGCAACGTACCCGGTATCGTTTATGGTGGTGGTGCTGAACCAGTTGCCATCAACATTTCGTACTACCCACTTTTGAAGCGGCTGAAAGCTGGCCGTTTCCTTTCGACCCTGTTCAACCTGAAGGTTGCAGGTCAGGAAGATGTGCGCGTGATCTGCCGTGGCGTCCAGCGTGACGTTGTCAAAGATCAGCCGACGCATGTTGACTTTATGCGCCTGCGTCGCACCAGCCGCGTGGATCTGTTCATCCACGTGACGTTCATCAACCACGAAGCGGCCCCGGGCCTCAAGCGTGGCGGAACGTTGACGGTTGTGCGCCCAGAAGTTGAATTGAACGTGTTGGCAGGGGACATTCCTGATCACATCACGGTTGATCTGACAGGCCGCGCCATCGGCGACGTGATCCACATTCAAGACGTGGTATTGCCAGCTGGTTGCACGCCAACCATCGACCGCAACTTTGTTATTGCCAATATCTCGGCACCGTCGGGCCTGCGCTCGACCGATAACGAAGAAGAAGAAGCTTAATTCTTCCCCACCGGGGCAGGATTAGAACGCGGAAGGTGCAAACCTTCCGCGTTTTGCATTTTGGCCTTGGGTTGTGAACCACGCGGCACGCGATTAGTCTTGCCTGGTGGATAGGGAGACGTGCGGTGAAACTATTCGTGGGCCTTGGCAATCCGGGCGCGAAATATGCGGGCAACCGACACAACATCGGCTTTATGGCGGTGGACCGGATCGCCGCCGATCATGGCTTTGCACCGTGGCGGCGGGCGTTCAAGGGGTGGGTCGCCGAAGGGCGGCTGGGGGCCGACAAGGTGGTGATGCTAAAGCCCGATACCTTCATGAACCTGTCGGGCGAGGCGGTGCAGGCCGCTTTGGCGTTTTACAAACTGCCGCTTGCAGATGTGGTGGTGTTTCATGACGAACTTGATCTTGCGCCGGGCAAAATCCGCGTCAAACACGGTGGCGGCCATGCGGGCCACAACGGGTTGCGCTCGATCCACGGGCATTTGGGCGATGCCTATGGCCGGGTGCGGCTGGGCATCGGCCATCCGGGGCACAAGGATGCGGTGGCGGGCTATGTGCTGCACGATTTCGCCAAAACCGATGCGGAATGGCTGGATGATCTGATGCGCGGAATATCCGACGGGGCGGCGGCTTTAGCCGATGGCGACAGCGCGCGGTTCCTGAACGCGGTGGCGCTGCGCACGGTGCCACAAAAGCCGTCGACGGGGGTAAAACCCGATGCGTCCGCCGGCAAACGGCTTGGCAAAGCCAGTCAGCCCCCCGCCCCGGTGGCCGCCCCGCAAGAACCCGATACCCGCAACGCGATGCAACGGCTGGTGGACCGGTTCCGGTGAACCGCAGCTCTGCCGTCCGGGAAAGTTTTTACGCACAGGCAACGGCTTGCGCGGCAATGGGTTCGCCGCTGACCACACGGGTTTTGCGGCTATTGGCAGCCAATCTGGCCGCCGGAACCGCCGTGACCGACCGGGTTTTGGGCTGGC
>JBAVTI010000028.1:0-1599 GCA_049696055.1 Paracoccaceae bacterium
ACGCGGTGCCGCAATCCTTGCGTGACGGGTCGTTGGCGATTGGTGCCACCAAGTCGGAGACCATCCGGCAGGTGGTGTTGCCCGCGGCGCTGCCCGGCGTGGTGGGGGCGATCTTGTTGGCCGCCAGCCGCGCGATTGGCGAGACCATGATCGTGGTGATGGGGGCGGGGGCGAGCGCCAAGTTAAGCATGAACCCGTTTGAGGCAATGACGACGGTGACGGTCAAGATCGTCAGCCAATTGACCGGCGATACCGAGTTTGCCAGCCCTGAGACGCTGGTGGCCTTTGCGCTGGGGCTAAGCCTGTTTTTGATCACGCTGGTGCTGAACGTGGCGGCACTGGTGATCGTGCGGAAATATCGGGAGCAATACGAATGACCGACCTGGGGATTAATGCGCCGCACAAGGGGTCTTTGTATGACGCCAATCCGCGCACCCGCGCGCGCAACAAGGCAGAGGCGCGGTTTCGGATTTACGGGTTGGTGGCGGTGACGGTTGCGCTGCTGGCGCTGGCGCTGCTGTTGATCTCGATCTTTTCGGCGGGCAGTTCGGCGTTTCGGCAAACCTTTCTGACGCTGCCGGTGGAACTGGTTGAGGCCAAGCTGGATAAATCGGGCAAGCGCGATCTGGCGGTGATGTCAAAGGTCACCACGGTGGGCTATGCGGCGGTTCTGTCGAGCGCCTTGGAAAAAGCGATTGCCGAGAAGGGCATCGCAATTGACGCGATGAAGAAGAAAGAAGTGGCCGGGATAATCTCGGCAGAGGCCGCAGCGCAGTTGCGTGATTATGTGCTGGCAAACCCGGCGCTGGTGGGCACCACGATAGAGTATGAGGTTTTGGCATCGGGGCGGATTGACGGCTATTTCAAAGGCCGCGTCAGCATGGAAAGCGCCAAGCTGGACAGCAATGTGACGCCCGAGCAGTTGCAACTGGCCGACAAGTTGACGGCAGCCGGAATGATGGGTTTGCGGTTCAATTGGGGGTTCATCACAGCACCCGACGCATCGGACCAGAGGCCAGAGGCCGCCGGGCTGGGGGTGGCGATCATCGGGTCGGTGTACATGATGGCGGTGGTGTTGGTGCTGTCGTTGCCGATTGGGGTGGCGGCGTCGATCTACCTTGAGGAATTTGCACCGCAGAACCGCTGGACCGATTTGATCGAGGTCAACATCTCGAACCTTGCGGCGGTGCCGTCGATTGTGTTCGGGATCCTGGGGTTGTCGATTTTCATCAACTTTGCCGGGTTGCCGCAGTCTGCGCCGATTGTCGGCGGGTTGGTGCTGACGCTGATGACGCTGCCGCGGATCATCATTCCGGCACGCGCCGCGCTGAAGGCGGTGCCGCCCTCGATCCGCGAGGCGGCGCTGGGGGTGGGTGCGTCCAAGGTGCAGACGGTGTTTCACCATGTATTGCCACTGGCAGCACCGGGGATTTTGACGGGCATGATTATCGGGTTGGCGCAGGCGCTGGGGGAAACCGCACCGCTGTTGTTGATCGGGATGGTGGCCTTTGTGCGCGATTATCCGGGGTTGCCGCTGGACGGGTTGTTTGACCCGGCTGCCGCCCTGCCGGTGCAGGTTTACAACTGGACGGTGCGGGG
>JBAVTI010000029.1:0-4918 GCA_049696055.1 Paracoccaceae bacterium
CAATGGAGCCGGGCTTGATCGGATGCGGGTGCTTTCCGGCGATCAGTTCAGCCACCATGACGCCTTCGTGGCTGGCCTTGTGGGCAAGCCACGGCGCACCGGCGATGTCGCCGATGGCGAAAAGACCGTCGATCCCGGTGCGGCAGAATTCATCGGTGACAACATGAGTGCGGTCGATTTTCACGCCGAGCGCCTCGAGGCCAAGGTTTTCGACATTGCCAACGATGCCAACGGCGGAAATCACGGTGTCAAAATCCATGGTTTGGGTCTTGCCATCTTGTTCGATATGGGCGGTCACTTTGCCGCCGCCCTTGCCATCGGGCGCGCGGTCAAGTTTTTTGACAGCGGCCTTTTCCATGATCTTCATGCCCTGCTTGAGGAAGGCCTTTTTGGCGAAGGCCGAGATTTCGGCGTCTTCGACCGGAAGCACGCGGTCCATCACCTCGACTACGGTAACATCAGCGCCCAAAGTATTGAAGAAGCTGGCAAATTCGATACCGATAGCACCGGAGCCGATGACCAGCAGCTTCTTTGGCATCCGTTTGGGCTGCAAGGCGTGGCGGTAGGTCCAGACCAGATCACCATCAGCCTCGAGACCGGGCAGTTCGCGCGCGCGCGCACCGGTGGCGAGGATGATCGACTTGGCTGTCAGATCTTCGCTGCCTTTATCGGTTTTCACGCTGACGTGGCCTTTGGCCGGAATGGTGGCGGCGCCCATGAAAACGGTGATCTTGTTTTTCTTCATCAGGTGACCAATGCCACCAGAAAGCTGCTTGGCGACACCGCGCGACCGGGCAACAACCGCATCAAGATCGTAGGACAAGCCACTGACGGAAAGGCCAAATTCCTTGGCGCGGTGCATCAGGTGGAAAACCTCGGCAGACCGCAGCAGGGCCTTGGTCGGGATGCAGCCCCAGTTCAGGCAGATGCCGCCAAGGTTTTCACGCTCGATGATGGCGACGGACAGGCCGAGTTGAGCAGCCCTGATTGCCGCGACGTAGCCACCCGGGCCTGCACCGATCACGATCATGTCAAAATTCTTGGCAGCCATTGTTTCCCTCCCTGGAAAAAGTAGTTTGCCATTAAACTATATTCTAAACTCAAGCAATAATGCGGACGCTGCAGGCCCATGCAGCGGTTGCATGGCTAGGATTTCAACGATTGCACAATGGCACCATAGCCACCTTCGGCCAGAAACGCCGCCTCTTCTGGCGTCGAGATGCGACCCAAGGCATCGTTACGGCTGGGGAAGCGGCCAAAGCGGGTGATGATGGTTTGGTGGGCGCGGGCGTGCAGCAGCATTTCGGGGTCTGACGACAGCCGATCCGCCATCAGTTGCACCGATAGCGCCTGATCGGTGGGGTTTTCGGAATGCTCGAACGGCATGTAGAAAAACTGACGCTCGGGTTCGGGGGCGCCCCTGTCCCAGCCTGCGTCCAGCGCGCGACGGGCCGCAGCCAAGGCCAGAGGGTCAGAGGCGAAGGCATCCGCCCTGCCCCGGTGCATGTTGCGCGGAAATTGGTCGGTGACGATCAGGTAAGCCAGACTGCCAACTGTGCCGTCAACCCAATGATCAAGCCCGCCCTGCAGTGCGGCTTGCCATAGATCGGCAAATTCGCCGCGCACCATGGCGTCGATATCGGCCCCGCCGGCATACCAGCCGTCGGGGCCGATGGTGCCAAGCCAGAAATCCAGCACTTCGATGGGATCGGCCATGGTGCCTCCTTTTGAGGCGACAGGCCCCGGAGGGTCAGATTGGCAGGCTTTGAGTGGTATCGCAACCTAGCGGTGACTGGGTTCGGCCTCGGCCTTGTCCATCACCGCACCAACGGCGAGGGCCGAAGCGGTGGGCGAGATATTGGCATAACCGCCGGTGCCAAGCGGAGCGGCGCGGCGGGTCATGCGGTAAGCGGCATAGGCGGAAAGGGCAGCGAACAGGATGCCGATGAACAGGAAAAAGCCGTTGGGGCCGACCTGTTCCATGATCCAGCCGGTGGCGAGCGGGCCAAAGATCGCACCGAGGCCATTGAGGAAGATCAGCCCCGCCGAGGCGGCAGCCATGTCTTCTTTGGCGAGAAAGTCGTTGGTGTAGGCGATGAGCAGCGAATAGAGCGGATTGGTAATGCCGCCCAGCAGGGTCGAGGCGATCAACAGGCCGATGAACGGCAGGTTGAACACGGTGGCAAGCAGCATGACGATGGTGGCGACAATCGACAGGCCCAAGATCAGTTTGCGCCGATCCATCCGGTCGGACGCCCAGCCGATGGGATATTGCAGCACAAGGCCGCCGACATACATCACCCCGATGAACATCGAGATATCGCGCACCGTGAGACCGGCCTTCGCCCCCCAGACCGAAGCCATGCCGAACATCGCCGAGAAGATACCGCCCGTCAGCAGCATACCGATGCAGCCCAGCGGCGAGATGCGAAACAGCGCACGAAAGCTGAGCGCCTTGGTTTGCTCGAAGACCGGTGCGGGGTTGGCGGACAGAAGGATCGGCATGAACGCCAGCGACACCAGCACCGAGGGGATCACGAACAGGGTAAAGCTGGAGGGGTCGGCGACGTTCAGCAGCGCTTGTGAGGCGATGATGCCGATCATCTGCACGATCATGTAGGCCGACAGGGCCTGGCCACGGGTGTCATTGGTGGCGGTGTTGTTCAGCCAGCTTTCGGCAGTGATGTAGATGCCGGAAAAGCAAAAGCCCATCAGCACCCGCAGCACGGCCCATGCCACCCAATCGGGAACGACCGGGTAGACCACGAGAATTGCCGAGATGAACGAGCCGAGGGCGGCAAACACGCGAACATGGCCAACGCGGCGGATCATCTCGGGGGCCATGCGCGAGCCGCCCAGAAAGCCAAGGAAATAGGCCGACATCACGATCGACAACTGAAAGGTCGAAAACCCCTCGATATTGCCGCGAATACCCAAGAGCGAGCCTTGGATGCCGTTGCCAACCATCAAAAGCATGACGCCAAGCAGCAGGGGCCAGGATGTGGCGAGGACTTTCAGCATCGAAGGCTCCGGGGGTTGGAGGGAAATCTGTCGGGGGCAGAAGCTAGGGGATCAGAAGCGAGGCGTCGCCGTAGGAAAAGAAGCGGTAGCCGTGGGCGATGGCGTGGGCGTAAATCCGGTCCATCCGGGATTTTCCCATCAGGGCGGCGACCAGCATCAAGAGGGTGGATTTCGGCAGATGAAAGTTGGTCATCAGCGCATCTGTGACGCGGAAAGTATAGCCGGGGTAGATGAAGATATCGGTGGTGCCGCGCCAGGGCTGCACGCCCTGATCGGTGGCCGCAGATTCGATCAGGCGCAGGGCAGTGGTGCCCACCGGAATGATGCGGCCACCAGCGGCGCGGGTGGCGTTAATCTCGGTCGCGGCCTGGGCGGTAACCTCGCCCCATTCCGCGTGCATTTTGTGGGTGGTGACGTCGTCGACCTTGACCGGCAGGAAAGTGCCTGCGCCGACGTGCAGGGTAACTTCGGTCATATCGACGCCTTTGGCTTGCAGGGCGGCAAGCAGATCGGCGTCGAAATGCAGGCTGGCGGTGGGAGCGGCGACGGCACCGGAATGGCGGGCGAACACGGTTTGATAGTCGGTTCGGTCTTGCGCGTCAGGCGCACGTTTGGCGGCGATATAGGGCGGCAGGGGCATCGCCCCGGCTTCGGATAAAGCGGTATCAAAATCAGCGCCTTGCAGGGTGAACTTAAGGTGAAGATCGGTGTCGGATTTGGCAACGACCGTGGCGGAAAGCGTGTCCGAGAAATGGATGGCCTCGCCGGGCTGCACCTTGCGCAAGGGCTTGGCCAGCGCGCGCCATGTGGCATTCGGCCCCGGTTCAAGCAGGGTAATCTCAACCTTGGCGCGCGTCTCGCCGCGGGTGCGGATGCCCGACAGGCGGGCGGGAATGACGCGGGTGTTATTCAGCACCAGCCTGTCGCCTTTACGCAAAAGGCGGATCAGGTCTGACACCTGCAGATCGGTGATCGTGTCACCCTGCGCCAACAGCAACCGCGCGGCAGTGCGGGGTTTGGCCGGACGGGTGGCAATCAGCGTCTCGGGCAACGGAAAGTCGAAATCTGACAGTTTCATTCCTGTCCCTCTAGTTTTGGTGGCGCGCCCCGAAAGATTTCGCGGAACATGCCGGGGGTCAGGATCGACAGCGGATTGACCGATACTTTGGGCGCGTCCGAGGTGCCGCGCAACCGGTAGTTAAAGCCGAAAAGCCCCTCGCCCTTGCGGGTCAGCACAGCACCAATACCGTTGAGCAGGTAGATCGGAGAAATGACGCCCTGCATATCAAACCGCTTGCTGTTGATGCCGTAAAGCCCTGCCATCGAGACGCCAAGCGAGGCACCAACAGCCGAGCCTTTGGTAATCTCGATCGCATCCGGGGTCATCCGAAATTCGGCCTCGGCGTTGTTGAACACCAGGCCTTCGCCGTTAAGCTGTTCCAGAATGCCGACGACCGAGATCGCCGACAGCAGTTCTGCCAAGGCCGGGGCGTTCTTGACGCGAAGCCTGCTTGCCTTGACCGTGCCGTTGTAATGGCCATCCGGGCCAACCGGGGTCAGTTGCAGATCAAGCGCGCCACCACGGGCGTTATCAAAGATACCTGCCGAGGCCAGCACCGCCCCTGCATCTTCGGAAGTGATTCGAACCGCACTGCCGGCTTTGGTGGGCACCACGGTTCCGGTGACCGGGGCCACCTCGTTTACCCGGGCGGTAAAGCTGCCGTTAAAGCCGCCGCGCGGCGAGAATTTGCCGCGAAAGCTGGTAAGGGCGATGCCTTCCGAGACGGTGACGCGGTCAAGCCTGACATCAAGCGCCGAGCCCGACCCATCGCCCGCGCTGCCGCCAAGGGTCATGCGGCGCAGATCAAGGGTACCATCGGTCAGCCGAACCCCGACG
>JBAVTI010000030.1:0-5902 GCA_049696055.1 Paracoccaceae bacterium
TCTGGAAGAAATAGGTGTTGAGCAGCGGGCCGTCGGAATCCCAGGTGCTGGCGATATTGACGTAGGATGACAGAATGGTGTTGCCGCTAAGGTCGGAGGTTGAAAAGGCATTTGGTTGGGTGTTGTCGAAGGTGAGATCTGCGCTACCGCCCGTGGTTAGGGTCAGATCATAGGAGCCGGTCGTGGTGCTATAGCCGCGCGCGGAAAGATAATAGGTGCCAGAGGTTGAGGGAGTGAAGCTGAGCAGGCTGTTCAGGCCGGGGCCGTCGTCGTCACTGAAAGCGACCTGCGTTCCGGCCGAGTTGCGGATCGACAGATAGGGGTCGGTCAGGGTGACGCCATTGAGGGCAATCGTATAGGTTGTCCCCGCGACCAAGGTAACGCGCACCCAGTCTTCATCGCCAGACGCCGAAACGGTGCCATTGAAGTTCTGGTTCACCAGCATCGCGTTGGTTGTCAGGGTCGAGGCGGCGGCATCGCCTACTTCGTTGCGCTGGGTAATGACAGGGGGAGGGGCGGCTGCGACAAAGCGGATGCCGGTGACATCGGTCCAGGCTTGCAGCGCGGACACGGCAAGGTAACGCTCGGCCGAGCTTAGAGCCGTCATGTCGTAGGTCAGGGTGCCGCCGGGGGACACGTCGAACGCACGCCAGCTTGCGCCGGTGTATCCCCAGTAGCCATCGGTCAATTGATTGGAAATCTGATCCAGCGTGTAGGCGGCGCGACTGATGCCGGGGTCAATGCCAATGCCACCGCCACTGGCGGATGTGACATGCATGTCGGCCCAGGCATTGGGTTCAGCGGGGCGGGTGGCAGAACACAGGGTACACATAGATCATTCTCCGGGTAACTGTAGCGGGCAGCCGCTTACAGGGGGAAATCGGTTTGGGACAAGATGCGTTGAACGAAGGCAATGGCGATGGAGGTTGATAGGATTCTATCGGAAATAGAAAGGCTTCTGCGGGTTTCGTCAAGAGTGCCGGTCTTGGAATTGGGCCAGCTTAGGGCAAGGTCGAGCCCGGTATCACGCCATTTTTCGATGGTCAGCGTGATGGCGGCACTACCTTCTTCGGCATTGCCGGGCGCAAAGGCGGTTTGGGGATAGCGGGCGGTCAGGGACTCGCGGAACGTCGTGCAAATCGCATCGCCGGCGTCGGCGGGTACTGACGCATCCAGCGTGCAGCGCAAAGCAACGGGCTGGACGCGGGTGGTTTCGGTCATGGCAAAGCCTGTGGTGTTAAGGGTAAGAACCAAACCCACCACAAGCCCAAGCAAGGACAAAAGTGCGCGGTGCGGGCGGGTGAAGCGGCGGAGGAACATGCGTTGGAACCCTATTCTGTAGCCTTATACAAGTTGGACTAATAGATTGACGATACCGCAGAATGCCGCAGATCGCAAACCGGTTGGACGGGATGGCGGGTCGGCGAGGGGCGGTGAAACCGCATTCGACTTTCGCCCTTGCGCGGGTTAACAGAGCGGCGGGGAAGGCCTGCGGCGGCCAGCAAACACACAACGGGTGGAATATGGCAGATCATGTGTTGGTGACGGGGGGGGCGGGCTACATTGGGGCGCATGCCTGCAAGGCGCTGGCGGCTGCCGGGTTCATCCCCGTGGCGTTCGACAATCTGTGCACCGGTTGGCGCGAGGCGGTGAAATTTGGCCCCTTTGTGCAGGGAGACCTGTTGGACCGCGCCGCCGTGGATGCAGCCTTTGCGCAGTATCGGCCCGTGGCTGTGCTGCATTTTGCTGCACTATCGCTGGTGGGAGATTCGGTGAAAGACCCTGGCCGCTATTGGCGGGTGAATGTGGTGGGTGCTTTGAACCTGATCGAGGCGGCAGTTTCGGCGGGGTGCGAAAACTTTGTATTCTCATCGACTTGTGCGACCTATGGCGACCCTGATGGCGTGCTGCTGAACGAAGATACCCCGCAGAATCCGACCAATCCCTATGGCGCAAGCAAGCGCGCGATCGAGGATATGCTGAAGAATTTCGCCGCAAGCCACGGGCTTAACCATGTGATCTTCCGTTATTTCAACGTGGCGGGTGCTGACCCCGAGGGCGAGGTGGGTGAGCAGCATGTGCCCGAAACCCATCTGATCCCCCTGATGCTTGACGCGGTGGCGGGCAAGCGGGCGGCGCTAACCGTGTTCGGGTCGGATTACCCCACCGCCGATGGCACCTGCATTCGCGATTATGTGCATGTGATGGATTTGGCTGATGCCCATGTTTTGGGCCTGCGCTGGCTGCTGGATGGCAAGGGATGCCGGGTGTTCAACCTGGGATCTGGCAAGGGTTTTTCGGTGCGCGAGGTGATTGAGCATTCCCGCGCCGTTACCAACCGTGCGGTGCCGATCATCGAGGGTGCGCGGCGAGAAGGGGATGCGACCTCGTTGGTGTCGGGATCCGAGCGCGCGGCGCGGGAACTGGGATGGACGCCAGCGCGGTCTACCTTGCGCGACATGATCAGTGATGCCTGGGCCTGGTCGCAGGGCGGTGGGTACAAGGGGTAACGCACCACGGTGCCCTCAGGCGTGGCACGGCAGGCGGACGTCGGGCTGCATGGCCAACAACAGCGACAGATCGTGGTTGCCCTGCACCAATTCATCCAGCGTGATGGTGTCCAGTTCGCGGTAAAACGCCTCGACCGCGCGGGCCAGAATACCGCGCAGACGGCACGCGGCGGTCAGGGGGCAGGTATTCTCTTCCCCGGAAAAACACTCGGCAAAGGGTACCCCGGCCTCGAAGGTGCGAAACACCTGACCGATGGTGATTTCGCCCGCGTCGCGCCCCAGTTGCAACCCGCCGCTGCGGCCACGCGTGGTGGCGACAAAGCCTTTGACCGACAACAGATGCACCACCTGCGAAAGATGGTTGGCCGACGCATTGCACGCTTCGGCGATTTCAGAGGAGCGGACGATGCGGCCACTGTTCACAGCGCAAAACATCAAGACACGCATGGCAAGGTTGGTTCGGGTGGTCAGGCGCATGGACACTTCCGGGTAAAACGGGAAAAGGCTACGCGCTAGCCGAACATGGGTTGGGAAACTTGTATCTGATCCAGATCATATTTTGCCGGCATATGCGGAAAAAAACGGCCATCAGGCCGGATCGCCGGTGCCACGCGCCGTTTGCAGGGTTTCGTGCGGGGTCATGCCAAACCGCGCGCGATAGGTTTCGGCAAAGCGTCCGAAATGGCCAAAACCCCAGCGCAAGGCGATATTGGTCACGGTGGTGCCCGGTGCGGCGGTGCTGAGGTCGGCATGGGCGCGGGTCAGCCGCGCATCGCGCAAAAAGCCCAGCGGCGTGGTATCGCGATGCTGGCGAAACACCATCTGCAAGGCGCGCGGGGTAATGCCCGCCGCGGCGGCAATGTCTTCGAGCGTCAGCGGTTGATCGAGATGCGCCTCGATGAAGTTTTCGGCAAGGCGCAAATGGCGCGGGCGCGGCGCGGGGGACGGACGGCAGAGATCGGTGGTGTATGTATGCTGATGCGCCGCAAGCAGGCCCGACAGAACCGCGCTTTCGATTTGCCGTGCCATCAGCCCCGCACCGATGGGCGCGCAGCCTGCATCGGCCTCGGCCACCAGCCACAGCACCAGACGGCGCAGCGCAGCCCCTGCCATTGACGTGAGATCAAGTGCGCCGTGAAAGGTCAGGGGGTAATCGGCCTGCACGCCCAGTTGTGCGGAAAGGTGGTCTTGCATCGCCTTGCGGTCGATCTGCACCAGCACCTGACGGGTGCCGGCCTCCCAGATCATTGTGGTTGGCAAATGAGGGTTAAGGGCGGCGGCGGCGGTGGGGTCAGAGTGATAGCTGTCGGAGCCATTATTTATCTCGGCCCCGCCGGACAGGGGGATTTGCAGCAAATAGAACCGATCAAGTTCGCCCGGGGCAATCAGGGTTTTGGCGCCATACTCGATATAGTTCAGCGACAGCCGTTCGCCCGGTAAATGGTGCTGGCGGGCATCGAACCTGCCGTCACGGCCAATGGTATCAAGCCGATGCGGGCAGAATACGGCGGCCACGCGTTCGCGGGCCTCGTCAAGATCGGTGCTGCGAAACAACTGATGCGCGCTAAGCGGGGCATCATGGCTTGCGACCTGCATTGCCCCCCCTTTGGCTGGCATTTCGCGCAGCGTAACATGGTTTGCGTGAAATTCAGCGGTTTTGCGACGATTTTTTCGCTTTTCGGATGACCCTTGCGTTTTTCGGATAGCGCGGCGCGCGTGACTGCGGAAACCTGTTTCAAACTTAAAGGAAACGGGAGTGTGACAATGCGTGGATTGGACGGGAAAGTGGCCATTGTGCCGGGCGGCGCAACCAAGATCGGGCGGGCGGTTGTCGATGCGTTCCGCGCGGCGGGAACGCGGGTGATGGTGGCGGATATCAATGCCGAAGCGGGGGCTGCCTGTGTGGCCGACGGCGTGGGTTTTACCGCCTGCGATTTACGCGATGATGCGCAGATTGCGGCCCTAGTGGCGGCGACCAAAGCCAAGTTTGGCCGGATTGATTTTCTGGTGAATGTCGCATGTTCCTATCTGGATAATGGGGCGAAATCGACGCGGGCGGAATGGCTGGAAAGCCTGGATGTGAACATCGTAGGCTCGGTGATCTTGATGCAGGCGGCGCAAGACGAACTGGCGCGCAACAAAGGGGCGATTGTCAATTTCGGGTCGATCTCGGCCCGTGTGGCGCAAACCGGGCGCTGGCTTTACCCGGTTTCCAAGGCGGCGATTTTGCAACTGACTCGCAATCAGGCAATGGATCTGGCGCCGCTGGGTATTCGCGTCAACGCGGTATCGCCGGGGTGGACCTGGTCGAACATCATGGATCAGCTGACCGGCGGTGATCGGGCCAAGACCGATCGGGTGGCCGCACCGTTCCATCTGCTTGGTCGGGTGGCGGACCCTGCCGAAGTAGCAGCGGCGGTGCTGTTTTTATGCTCGGATGAGGCCAGTTTCATCACCGGAACCGATCTTGCGGTGGATGGCGGCTATACCGCGATGGGGCCAGAACGCGCTGCCCCGGCGATACCGTTGTTGATGGAATAAGTCGCCGGAACCAAAGTTTAATCATAAATAAAAACAGGGGGATAGTGGTTTGAAAATTGCAGTGATCGGGGCTGGTTTTGCCGGCCTATGTACGTCGAAGTATCTTACTCAGTTCGGGCACGACGTGACGGTGTTCGAAAAAGCTCCGGATGTGGGCGGCGTCTGGAGCAAGACCCGGCTTTACCCCGGTGTCTCGACCCAGAACGGTAAGGACACCTATCATCTGTCAGATTTCGAGATGCCCAAAAGCTATCCCGAATGGCCGACAGGGCAGCAGGTGCAAGCCTATCTAGAGGCTTATGCCGCCAAGTTTGGCATCATGCGCACCGTTCGGCTGTCAACTTTGGTGGAAAGTGCCAAGCTGGATGAGGCAAGCAAGACCTGGACCATCACCGCGCGCCGTCTGAATCCCGGCACCGCGCAACCGGCGCAGATTGTGGAAACCTTTGATTTTCTGATCGTGGCAAACGGCATTTTCTCGGTGCCGGTGGTGCCCGACTATGTGGGTGCGTCTGCGTTCAAGGCGGCGGGCGGGCAGATTTGCCATTCATCAGAGTTTCTTAATCTGGAAGAGGCGCGCGGCAAGGATGTTCTGGTGGTCGGCTATGGCAAATCATCGTGCGATATTGCGGTGGGGCTGGCGGATGTGACCAAAAGCATGACGGTGGTGGCGCGGCATCTGATCTGGAAGATGCCCAAGAAGTTGATGAACGTATTGAATTACAAGTATTTGTTCCTGACCCGGATGGGCGAAGCGTTGTTTCCCTATATCCGCCTTAAGGGGGTGGAAAAGTTCTTGCATGGTGTGGGAAAACCGGTGCGAAATTCGATGGTGGGCACGGTGCAAAGCG
>JBAVTI010000031.1:0-3575 GCA_049696055.1 Paracoccaceae bacterium
CGCATGGGCTGGGATATCACCGACTACGGGCAGGGGCGGTTTGACGCGCTGGGGCTGTTTCTGTTTACGCTGCGCAATGGGGAATTGGCCGACCTGAAGCGGGGCGGTGGCATGTGTTACGCCGAGAAGCTGTTGATTTCACGGCAAGATCAGCTGTCACCGATGCACACTCATGTGATCAAGGCCGAGGATATCGTCAACCGGGGCGGCGCGACTTTGGTGGTCGAGCTTTATGGCTCGGACGATCAGGGGCGGTTTGCGCAAGATCGCGGTGGGCGGGTGCGCTGCGATGGGATCGACCGGGTTTTCGGGCCGGGCGAAAAGCTGCAACTGGCACCGGGCGAGAGCGTGACGCTGATGCCGGGGGATTGGCATGCGTTCTGGGGCGAGGGTGGCGATGTGCTGATCGGCGAGGTGTCGACGGTGAACGACGATGTCACCGACAACATTTTTGTCGAGCCGATTGGCCGCTTTGCCCAGATCGAGGAAGACGAGGCCCCACGGCATCTGTTGGTGTCAGATTACCAGCGCTGGTTGGCCTAAAGCGGATTGCGCTTAGTCGCAATCAGAATGCACCCGATGAATTGGGCGAATTCTGATGTTCTTGAACCCGATAAAACGCGATCAGCTATAGGGGTTTGAAACCCATCAGGCTGGCCGTTGCGGGCCAGCCTGATCGAGGTTCGGAATTCACCTCAGACGTGCGACGCCTTAGGTTTTGATCGGCGGCAGCGCTGGCAGGGCAGGCAACACCGGTGTGGTGGGGGTCGGGGTTGTCGGCGTGGTGATCGGCAGCGGCGGCAAGACCGGCAACGGCGGCAAGACCGGTGCAGGCGGCGTGACCACAGCCGCCGGTTTGGCCTTCTTTACCGGCTTTGGCGCCGGTGGCGGCAGCTTTAGCGCCACAGGGATGGTGCCATCGGCATTCAACACGATCACTTTGGCGCCATCGGGCACCCGGGAATAGAGATCCATCACGTCTTGGTTGATCATCCGGATACAGCCCGACGAGGCATTGCGCCCGATGGATTGCCAATCGGGGGTGCCGTGGATGCGGTAGCCATAATCGACGCCATTGGTGGTAAGGTACAGCGCGCGCGCGCCAAGCGGGTTGGTCGGGCCGCCCGGTTGGCCCTTTTCCCATTGCGCCAGTTCAGGCTTGCGCGCGATCATTTCCTTGGGCGGCGTCCAGGTAGGCCAGGGTTTGCGGTCGGTGATATTGGCGACACCGGCCCATTCAAACCCGGCCTTGCCAACGGCAATGCCATAGCGCACCGCCTTGTTGCGGCCGGTAATCAGGTGCAAAACCCGCTGGGCGGGGTTGATGATGATGGTGCCCGGCACCTCTTCGGTCGGGAAATCCACGGTCTGACGCTGGAATTCCACCGGAACCTTGTCGAGCGGAATGGCGGGCACGGCAATGCCCGCATCCGAGGTGGCGGCATAGGCTGCGGCGTTCTGCGTGATGTCGGGCAGCGGTTGCGAGAGGGCGGTCGGGGGCTTTGCGGAGCCATCCGCCATCATCGACGGATCAGGAACGCAGGCCCCCAATGCCGTCAGCAGAAACCCTGCCGTGAAAACTGCTGTCGCGCCGCGTACCATCCGTCAAATCCTTTTCAGGGCCGGTGCAGGGCGCACCGCCGCAATTTATACAGAGTTAAGTCCTAATCCACAGCCCCGCATCGGTCTACTGCCAAATCCGTTCACAATGCCGTGCGCAGGTGCCAAAGTTCGGGAAAAAGCTCTACCTCCAGCATTTTTCGCAGGTATTGAACGCCCGATGTGCCGCCTGTGCCGCGTTTGAAGCCGATCACCCGCTCGACCGTAGTGACGTGGTTGAATCGCCACCGACGAAAGTAATCCTCGAAATCGACCAGTTTTTCGGCCAACTCATAGGCCTCCCAATGCGCCTCGGGGTCGCGGTAGACGATCTCCCAGACGGCTTGCACGCCGGGGTGGGCTTGCCAGGGCTTGCCAAGATCACGGGTCAGCACCTCTTGCGGAACCGGCAGACCCGCGCGGGCAAGATGGCGCAGCGCCTCGTCATAAAGGCTGGGGCGCGCCAGTTCCGCTTGCAGTTTGGCGGTGATGTCGGGGCGGTGGGCATGGGGGCGCAACATCGCGGCGTTGCGGTTGCCGACGGCGTATTCGATCAGACGGTATTGCCAGGATTGAAACCCCGACGATTGGCCAAGGCCGTCGCGGAAATGGGTGTATTCCGAGGGCGTCATGGTGCGCAACACGTCCCACGCGGAATTAAGCTGTTCGAATATCCGTGAAATCCGGGCCAGCATCTTAAAGGCGCTGCGGGCATGTCCGCTCGCAATCGCCCGGCGGGCAGCGTCCAACTCGTGCAACGCCAGACGCATCCAAAGCTCGGAGGTCTGGTGTTGAATAATGAACAACATCTCGTCATGCGCGCCGGTGCGCAGGTTTTGCGCCCCCAGAATAGCGTCGATTTGCAGATAATCGCCATAAGACATCCGGCCGTCGAACGACATCTCGGCACCGTCATCCGCAGGGTTCATCGGGCATTTTGGTTGGGTCATCGGGGTCTCCATCGTGCGAAAAGGGCCTTCGCCACAGGCGAAGAGGTCAGACAATGCCGGCGCGGCCCCTGCTGCAACTTGTCACGGACAAGACCCCCAATTTACGCCAGACACATACCCATCCCGCGGGCCTGCACCAAGGGCGCAACAGATCTGCCAAAGGGGCTTTTTCTTGGCTGAAATACTCCCGCCGGAGGCTTCGGTGCCGCCACAGGGTGCCAAGGTTGGGGATATTTGCGCAAAAGGTGCAACCGGGTGCCCCAACCCGTGCGGCACCTGCCCGCCGTGGCAGCGCCGGGCGCGGGGGCTCGATGCCCCTGGGCGCGGCTGTTGGGGCGGGGATGCGCATGGTTCAGGTTACCTTGGCGCGGGTTTTATAGTCCGGGCGATCCCAGAGCGCATTGGTCATGATGTCGGACAGAATGGCGATGGCTTTTGCCACCTCGGCGGCCCCGATGAACAGCGGGGTAAAGCCAAAGCGAATGATGTCGGGGGCGCGGAAATCGCCGATCACGCCGCGCGCGATCAGGGCTTGCATGATGGCATAGCCCTCGGGGTGGCGAAAGCTGACCTGGCTGCCGCGCATGGCGTGCTCGCGCGGGGTGGCAAGGGTAAGTTGCGGGCAAGCGGCCTCGACCCCGGCGATGAATTGGTCGGTAAGTTTCAGCGAGGCCACGCGCAGCGCCGCCATATCTACGCTATCCCAGATATCCAGCGATGCCTCGAGTGCTGCAAGCTGCAATATCGGCGGGGTGCCGACGCGCATCCGCTCGGCACCGGTCGCAGGGCGGTAGTTCAGGTCAAATTCGAACGGTGCGGCATGGCCCTGCCAACCTGAAAGAGCGGGGCGGGCGGTATCGGCATGGCGGGGGGCCACATAAATGAACGCCGGGCCGCCGGGGCCGGAGTTCAGGTATTTGTAGGTGCAGCCAACGGCGAAATCGACGCGGCATTTGGCCAGTTCAACCTGAAACGCCCCGGCGCTATGCGCCAGATCCCAGATTGCCAGCGCGCCATGCGCATGGG
>JBAVTI010000032.1:0-11374 GCA_049696055.1 Paracoccaceae bacterium
AGATCGGCGCAGAAATTCTGCATCTTTGCATGCCGTCCACGGCAAAACCCGCCATTTCCGGCGCGCGTTCGGCGGCAAGATAGAGGGGATGTCCGCCGTGGCTGATCGCACTTCCGCCGTGGTGCAGGGTGAATATCGAGTTTCGGAAGACCCTTCCGAGGTTCTGTCCACTGTTCTGGGTTCCTGTGTCGCGGTTTGCATGCATGATCCCGTCCGTAAGCTGGGCGGAATGAACCATTTCTTATTGCCATACGGACAGGAGGAGGGATTGAGCCGACCCGTCAGATATGGGCTTTTCGCGATGGAGACACTGATTAACGCGCTGATGAAACAGGGTGCAAAAAAGTCGCGGTTGCAAGCTAAGCTTTTTGGTGGAGCTCGGATTTCCGCCGACTTGCGCGACATAGGTCAGAGTAATGCGGCCTTCGCACGCGAGTTTCTCGTAACTGAGGGTATTCAGTGTCTTGGCGAAAGCTTAGGCGGCGTGAACGCGCGTCGAGTGAACTATCGCCCGGCGACTGGACAAGCTCGCCTGTTGATCGTTCCTGTAGCAACGGTGGCGCGCAATGAAATCCGCCAGCAACCGCTTAAAGGTGCCCGTCAAACCGAAATAGAACTGTTCTAGGTGCTCCTGATTCCTCGATTGTTCGGGCGCGGCTTCGCTTGGGTTGGTAGCCGCCGTCTTCACTTGGGCCTGAACGGATACGCGTGTTTAAGCCACGCATGACAAGAAGATGACTGGCGAAGATGGCTGGATAAACCTTCGGCATCGCCATTGACGTTGCCCTCAACTTTTATCCAGCGTGAGCGAGACTCCGGGTTTGAGTTTTGCCCATTTGGGCGGTTTGGGCAACGGGGGCTGGCGCGGAGCTTTGCGGGTTTCGCAGCGTCAGGCCCCGTTGCGGGGTGAAGGTTTGGGCGAACTCGGCGGGCGCCTGCCATCCGAGGCGGGAATGGGGGCGTTCGGTGTTGTGGTCGGTGCGCCAGGCGGCGAGCGTGACGCGTGCATGGTGCAAATACGGGAACAGGGTCTCATTCAGAAGTTCGTCTCGCAGACGACCGTTGAAGCTTTCGATGAAGGCGTTCTGGGTTGGCTTTCCGGGCGCGATGTCGTGCCAATCAAACTTGCGGTCATCCACGAACTTCAGGATCGCGTTCGAGGTGAACTCTGTCCCCCTCCTCAGGAAAACGATCCCCCGGATCGTTTTCTGATCTTCGTCGATCGCTGACAATCGTCTGGGGGTTGCCGCAGGCGTCGAACAGGGTCGCCAGTTCCCGCGCCATCCGAGCCCCCGACAGCGAGGCGTCGGCGATCAAGGCCAAGCATTCGCGGGTGCAGTCATCAACCACAGTCATGATCCGGAACCGGCGGCCATCGGTCAACTGATCGGACACGAAGTCAAGCGACCAGCGCTGGTTTGGCATCAGCGGCAGCACCATCGGGGCCCGTGTGCCCATGGCCCGCTTGCGCCCTCCGCGACGGCGCACATGCAACTGCTCTTCACGATAGATGCGAAACAGGCGCTTGTGATTGAGATCAAAGCCCTCACGCCGCAGGAACACATGCAGCCTGCGGTAACCGAAGCGGCGTCGAACCTTGGCCAATTCTTTCAGCCGCTCGCGCAGCACAGGGTCATCCTGGCGGACAATTTCATAGCGCATGGTCATCCGGCAACAGCCGATCACCCGGCACGCCCGCCCCCTCTCGGCAGATTGCTTCGCAATCGCCTGCCGGGCAACGGCATCGCTCATCTCATGACTTGCCACCAGATGCGCGACCGCTTGCCGCTTTGCGACGGGCGTCACCACTTTTTTCCAAGCAGATCCTTCAGTGCGGCATTGTCGAGCATGGCATCGGCGAGAAGCCGCTTCAGACGCGCGTTCTCGTCCTCGAGCCCTTTCAGGCGTTTCGCCTCGCTGACATCCATCCCGCCATACTTGGCCTTCCACTTGTAAACGGTCGCATCGCTGACGCCGTGCTTGCGACACAGATCGGCGACGGAAACCCCTGCCTCATGCTCTTTCAGAATGCCGATGATCTGGTCTTCGGTGAATCTGCTGCGCTTCATCTCTGGTCCTTTCGGTTGGACCAGAGTCTATCTCAAACTGGATTAGGTGGAGGGGGCAACGTCAAGCAGGGAGAGCGGCTGCTCTGCCTCTTTGATGATCCGGTTGAAGCGAAAGATGGCCTTGCGGCGAACCCTGCCCATGCCACGGCTATTGCTTCAAAGGAGGTCACTGACGCTGACGTCTCCCAGATCAAGACACTGTTGACGTTGGCATTTGGGCCACTGCGCCCATTTGCCTGAATCTCCTACTTAGCGGACCGTTAGGCACTAATTCTGCCTTGCGCGCGGCACCCCTGTCGTTTAAACGCACTTTCGCGTGGCTCCAGTGGCACAGCTGGTAGCGCACTTCATTCGTAATGAAGGGGTCGGGGGTTCGAGTCCCTCCTGGAGCACGCGCTATTGCAGTCTTGCAACACCCTTGCAACGCAAGATCATTACCTCAGAAAACCGCCAATAAACAAGCGGTTGCGGCGTGTAAGGCGATCATTCGTAATGAAGAGGTCGGCGGTTCAAATCCGTCTTCGGGCACGCGCGCATCCCATAGGTATTGCAATGACGTCACAAACCGCCAACCTGTGACATCCTTTTAAAGGGAACGCACAGTCACGGAAAATCCAACGATTTCAAATGGTATGGTGGTCGCTCGCTGTAATTACGAATGATGTGCTCTACCAGCTGAGCTACTGCGGCCTTGTCGGACGATATTAGCACACCATCTACTGACTGAGCAGTCCTAATTTGCTCCGCGCACGATCGCTTCTACATCAATGATATCATCGTCGTCAGTCGCCGCCGCTTTAGATGCTGATGTGGGATTCGGGAGACCAACAATCAGCGGCAACAATTCAAACCCTGTGGCACTTGTTCCAGCACCTTCGTGCGGCTCGCGCCAGCTGAGGGTATCGAACCCCGCGCAGTTTGCGCAAATAGGGGTCCATTGTCCGTGGATCGCTTGGCATTTGTCGCAACACCATTGTGGGCCTCTCGGGGCTGTTAGTACACGAGCAAGCCATCCACGCACTACCGTATCATCCGACCCCTCCCCACGCTCGATCGCCGCCATGATTGCCAGTGATCTGCCGGTCGGGTGACGGGTTGCCAAATCGCCTAAAGCGCGTCGCGCTTCCGGAAATCCTTCTGCGACGATGTTCAATTCTGCCAGCAGCATCCGGGTTTCATTATGATCAGGGTGGATAGTGGTCAACAATTTGAATCGCTTCAGGCGTGCCACAGGGGTCTCATCTGGAACTATTTCGGCAAAAGCCGCAGCCAAGTCTGGATGAGGCTGTGCCTCCCACGCCTTTTTGAGAACCCGTGCTGCATTCTTAGCCTCAGCCTTTGCAATGTAGCTTCGCGCGGCCATTACGGCAGCTGGAATTAGATCTGGAGAGAGTTTATTTGCTTCGATTGCTGCTTCACGCGCTTCGATGGACGCGGCGTTGTCAACAACCACGCTTGCCTCTTGCAGTGCCAACACCGCATCGCGACGCCGAAAAACATCACGCGGCAAAGCGCCCGCTTTCAACTTGGCCCCTAACGTTGCACGGGCACCCTTCCAGTCTGCGCTTTCCGACTGCAATTTAAGTAGGATATCTTGCATTTCAGAATTGCGAGGCTTTAGGGCGAAAGCTTTTTCCGCCAATTTCAGCGCTGTAGCTGCATCGCCACCGGCCATTTTTTGCTGCATCAGGCCCCGAACCCCAATGAAGCGGGTTTTCTCGTTCGTCAACAGCGCCTTAAATGCTTCAGTGGCGCGTGCGGTATCACCGGAAAGTTCGGCCGCTTGCGCAGTTAGCAAAGCCGTCAGTTCAGGTCTGGCAAGATACTTCTCGGCCTTTGTCGCGCGTGACAGTGCTACTCGACCTTCGCCAGAGGCTAGGGCAATCATGCCTTCGGTCAAAGCTTGATAGCCTTTCTGTTCGCGGTTGCGATCGAAATAGCGTGAGATCGCCGTTTCGTCGCCATTCAGGAACCGCAGGACGGCGACCAAAAATCCGACAATCTTCATGACTATCCAGATCAACAAGACCAATAGCAATACAACAACGACCGATTGCAGGGGCTTAAGCGTGAACTCATAACCCGCCACGGCGATGCGCATTCCGCCGTCGGTATCCAGCAGCACCCCAGCACCAAAGGTCATCCCGGCAATGGCAGCGACAAACAGAAGAACCTTAATCAAAGACCAGATCATCTTGTGCGCCTCATTCTTTCGCCAAAGTTGCCATTAGGGCGTTAAGGGCATCTATTGCCTGCATCCGGCGATTGGCTTCGGTGACCCACTCGGCCATGGCCGCCTGACCATCGGGTGGAATGGCGCGAAGCTCGGACAGCGCTATTATAAGATCACCCGTTTGAAGCGCGGCTTCGGCACGGGAAAGAATAGCATCCGGGTCTGCGCCTCCACGAGGAGCCAGCGACCGTGCTCCGGTTTGTGCGCGCAAGAAAGCGGAAAAACGATCCGTCATGCTTTCGCCGCTGCCTGCGCGCAGCGAAGCATCAAGCGCCGCCCGCGCCGCCTGCGGGAAAGAATCTTGGAGGGACACCAGCGTGGGTGCGCCAGCATCCGCCATTTCAAGAAGTACGTGCGGCACGGCATGCCCATAGGCCTCCAGTTCGGCAAGTGCCGGAGCAAAAGGAACTCCGCTTTGCAGTGCACCCTGCATCTGGGCAAGCGCTGCCTTAACCGCCGCAACTTTGATGCTTGCCTGTACTTCTGCGATCTGAGCGCTGGACGCTTCAGCGACCGCCGCGGCATTGCTGGTCAGAGCGGCCCGTTGCGCAGCGACCTCAGCTTTGATGGCGGACAAATCGCCAGCTAGAGCCGATATCGTCAACGGGGAAACACCCCCCACTGACGGCGGAAGTAGTTCCAGATTGTCCAATCGCCTTTCCAATGTGGCGATACGTGGTTCCAGAGCGGGAACACCGTCGCCCTCTTGGAGGGAGGCTAAGGCATTTTTAACTTCGTCAATAGCGGCTTCCATATTGACCAACTGTCGGGCAATTGCGGGGTCCATCGTTGGGCGCGAAGCAAGGTCGGCTTTCAATCCCGCTAAGTCTTGACCTAATGTTGCGATCACGACTGCTTGTTTAGAAACAAGCGTCTCAAGCTTGATCGTCGAAGTCATCGGCCAGCCGTCAGGCACGATGTAACGCGCAAGGCCAAATCCAAGTGCGGCCGCTGTAACTCCGCCCAAAAAAAGGCCAAAGAAACCTCCAGAACGACGCGGCTTTGGCTCGGCAACCGAAGTAGGTAATTGCGCTGGTGCTGCAATCTCTGGCTCCACGTAATCGGCTGTGGCTTTGGCGGAATCCTCTGCGTTGCCTTCGACCAAGATTTCAGCGCCCAGAATCGCAGCAACCTCTGCATCCCGATTAGGTTGGGTTTTCGGTGTTGCCATGGCTCTGCTTCTCCTGATGCCTCCAAACATGTTGGACTTACTTCAATCTAATCCTTGGCGGGCGCAGCCTCAAGCTTACTCGCCGGCAGCAATCAGGTCTTTAACTGCTTCAATCATCGCGTCGGCGTCAGGGCGTGTAGCAATTACAAGCTGCTTGGGGTGAAGGCGGTCTGCAACCTCCGCCACTGACGGCGACATCGCCGCCACCCAAATTGGTGCATTTACTGCGGTCGTTGCTGCTTGCTCCACAAACAACCCGGCAGTTCGGGGCGAAAACAGTGGCAAAACCACAGGACTTTTCGCGCCAAGAAGCATACATGCCGCGGAAGAAAAAGGTTGCGCATCTTGTGCATAGCAAACCAAAGAATGCGTCTCTATTCCAGCAGAAGTCAGCGTCTCCGATAGGTTACCGCGCGCATCTTGGCCCCGCAGATGCAGCACGGGGCCGGCCTGTCCAGAAGCAATGATTGCCGTGGCAAGATCGGTTGCGTCTCCGCCGGACGAAATGGCGTTTAATCCCAGCGATCGAGCGGCTTGCGCCGTTCGATCGCCGACACACCAAGCAGTGAAAATTGTCTTTATCCCAGATTCAGCGGATATTCGCGCAAAGGCTTGGACGCCGGTTTCAGAAGTGAAAACGAGCGCACGAATTCGCATTTGCGGGATTTCCGATATCAGGAAGCGCGGTGCCAGCAAGGGTGATTCCACGATCTGAATGTCGTCACCAAACCGATTCCGTAAAGCCGCCGCAAAGCGGTCGCCCTGAAAGGCGGGGCGAGTAAGTAAAAACGCGGGCAGGCGGGATTGTCTGGCCATAGTGCAGGTGTTACCTGCGAGTAACCCTTCTGGCAATCGGCTCCCATGCAGAGAACGACATTCCTTGGCATTGAAAGTAGCTGCGATGACACCGCAGCCGCCGTGGTGCGACACGTTTCTGGGCGCGCGCAGATTTTGGCGTCAATAGTTGATGGACAGATTGCGCTTCACGCCCCCTTTGGCGGCGTTGTGCCGGAAATTGCCGCACGCGCCCATGCAGAGCGGCTGGATTATTGTATCGAACAAGCACTTGCCAAAGCGGGGGTCACTCTGGCCGATCTCGACGGGATTGCAGTCACGGCAGGACCCGGACTAATTGGCGGCGTTCTTTCCGGCGTGATGCATGCGAAAGGAATTGCGGCCGCAACCGGGTTGCCTTTGGTTGGCGTGAACCATTTGGCGGGACATGCGCTGACGCCGCGCCTGACAGACGGTTTGCCGTTTCCGTACTTAATGCTGCTCGTATCCGGTGGGCATTGCCAGTTTCTGATCGTACGCGGGGTAGAGGATTTTACACGACTAGGTGGATCCATCGACGATGCGCCAGGCGAGGCCTTTGACAAAGTGGCAAAGCTCTTGGGGCTAGCCCAACCCGGCGGACCAAGCGTTGAAAAAGGCGCGGGGGTCGGCGATCCCGTTCGATTTAACCTGCCTCGCCCACTAATGGATCGGCCGGGGTGCGACATGTCATTCTCAGGACTGAAAACTGCTGTCTTGCGCACTCGGGATAACCTGGTTGCCAAGCAGGGTGGGCTTACGAGGCAAGATCAAGCCGATATCTGCGCCGGATTTCAAGATGCAGTTGCTGCCGTATTGGGCGAAAAGACGCGAAGAGCCTTGTTGGAAGCAAGGGTTTCAGCCTTTGCGGTTGCCGGTGGTGTAGCAGCAAATAGACGCATTAGGGCGGTATTAGAAAATGTCTGCACTGACTCAGGAGTGCAGTTCTTTGCACCGTCGCTGCAGCTTTGCACCGATAATGCGGCTATGATTGCTTGGGCAGGGATTGAACGCTTTCAAATTGGCGCGCTTGACGACATGTCACTTTCGGCCCGCCCACGCTGGCCTCTAGATCGCACCAGCCCCGCCCTGATAGGGTCAGGCAAAAAGGGGGCAAAGGCGTGAAAGTAGCTATCCTCGGCGCAGGGGCCTTCGGCACGGCTTTGGCAATAGCCCTAGGGCGTGAAGGCCCGGTTACACTCTGGGGACGCCAACTGAAATCACGAGAAAGCCCTCGACTGCCGGGCGTTGCAATGTCTGAAGGCGTTTCGGTTTCGGCGGAAATTGCAGATACTGACGACGCTGAGGTTCTGTTACTTGCCATACCCATGCAGGCGCTAGGTGGGTTCTTGGCTGAACATGGTGCCCGCCTTAGTAGCCGCAAGTTGGTGGCGTGTTGCAAAGGCGTCGATCTGACAACCGGCTTGGGACCTACGGCACTTATCAGAAACCATTGCAGGCATTTTGCCCCTGCGATATTGACGGGTCCCAGCTTTGCCGTCGACATTGCGCGCGGTTTGCCAACCGCACTGACGCTTGCCTGTGACGATGACGTGCTGGGCGCAGCATTGCAAGAGCGGCTTTCAACCAGTGTCTTAAGGCTTTATCGTACAACAGATGTGACAGGAGCAGAACTTGGCGGTGCGCTTAAGAACGTCATCGCCATTGCGTCAGGTGTAGTCATTGGAGCCGAACTCGGCGATTCAGCCCGAGCTGCGCTGATGACCCGAGGCTATGCCGAAATGGTGCGCTTTGCGGTAAAGCAAGGTGCAAAAACCGAAACCCTTGCGGGACTGTCGGGTTTTGGTGACCTCGTTTTGACTTGCACATCAGATCATTCACGAAACTTTGGATATGGGCGTGCGCTCGGGGCTTGTCTGCCTTTTGACCGCCGAACCACCGTCGAGGGCGTCGCGACGGCAAAGGCTGTCACTATTCTGGCAGGCTCCCAAGAAATCGAGATGCCAATTACCTTTATGGTATCGGCATTGATTGCAGAAAATATTTCACTTTCCGAGGCTATTTTAGCCTTATTGTCACGCCCCTTGAAGCAGGAGTAACCGATGCGTGTGACCTTGATTTGCCAAGATAAACCCGGAGCTTTGCAAATACGACTGGAAAATCGCGCCGCACATCTGGCGCATATACAGGCGAGTGGCGTCGTGGAAATGGCGGGGCCGTTTGTGACCCCAGATGGACAGATGACCGGGTCTCTGGTCGTTCTAGTGGTAGATGCCCTTGCCGATGCGAAGGCTTGGGCGGCGGCTGACCCCTATGCGCTCGCTGGGCTATTCCAATCTGTCCATATCACCGAGTGGAAAAAAGTGGTGGGCTAATGGCATATTGGCTTTTCAAATCTGAGCCCAACAGCTGGAGCTGGGATGACCAGGTGAGCAAGGGCGAAATCGGCGAAGAATGGCACGGCGTGCGCAATTTTCAAGCCCGCAACAACATGCGTGCTATGCGGATTGGTGACCTTGGATTCTTTTACCATTCCAACATCGGCAAGCAGGTGGTTGGGATAGTCGAGGTATGCAGGACTTCGGCGCCGGACAGCACAACGGATGATCCCCGTTGGGATTGTGTGCAAATCCGATCCGTCAAAGCGCTGCGATACCCCGTGGCGCTGGATCAGTGCAAAGTCCAGCCGGGGCTGGAGAATATGGTGCTGATCAACAACTCACGTCTATCGGTGCAGCCTGTAACCGAGGACGAATGGCGCATTATTTGCGCGTTGGGTGGCGTTTAGCCCTGTAGGACATTAGGTAAAACACGATGCATTTCAGACAGCAGATTTGCACCGATCGGAGGGGGGGGTAGTCCCCCCATTCTCAACCGGGTACATTCGTAGAACTAACTCGGCCTTTTTCTGTTTTTCGGCAGGTACTATGCCACCGATGCCCATGTTCGGTCGAACGTTGTTGTAAGATGGGGTGGTTGCCGCCCTCCCCAGACAGCATCGCAATGTGCCAAAAAGTGGATGTGAAGGAACCACGAAACAGAGAGGGAGGCGAGATGAAAGATACGATGATCGGGGTGGATTTGGCAAAGGCCGTGTTCCAGTTGCATGGCGCGCCGATGACAGGTCAGCTGAAATACCGCATGAAGCTGGCGCGATCGCAGTTTTGACAGCTTATGGCAAATCATCTGCCTTTGGTCGTGGTGATGGAGGCTTGCGGGAGCGCCCACTTCTGGGCGCGTGAGATGGGCAAGCTTGGGCACGAGGTGAAGCTGATTGCACCGCAACACGTGCGCCCGTTCGTCAAGTGGCAAAAAAACGATACAGCCGATGCCGAGGCGATTGTGATTGCAGCCCAGCGTCCTGAGATGCGTTTTGTTGCGCCGAAGTCGGAAGAGCAGCAGGCCATCGCCGTGCTGTTCCGAGTGCGGGAGCGAGAGCGATTGGTCCATCAGCGCACCGAATTGGTGAATGTCTTGCGCGCGGTTCTTTATGAATTCGGCCACATCGTGCCTCAGAGGATCGGAAACATCAAACGGATCGACGCGATTCTGGAGGAACCGAACTGCGATTTGAGCTACTCCCCGAAAATCGGACAGTGACGGAAGCTACGATCTGAAGTCTGCTGATCTCCAATCACGAGGAGATCAGGACATGTCGAAACGCAGGAACCACGATGCGGCGTTCAAGGCGCGGGTGGCGCTGGAGGCCGTGAAGGGAGAGCGCACGGTGTCGGAACTGGCCGCCGAATATGGCGTGCATCCGACGATGATCCATCAATGGAAGCGGTCGCTGCTGGAGGGTGCCGCAGGCATCTTCGAACGCGGTGGCAAGGCCGCTGTGGCGGCGGAGGTTGCCGAAGAAACGGTCCGTGACCTGCACGCCAAGATCGGAGAGCTGGCCGTCGCCAACGATTTTTTGTCACGAAAGCTCAAGCCCTGGATCGGCAAGTGAGGCGGGGCATGATCGAACGCTCACATCCCAAGCTGTCAGTGGGCGCGCAGTGCCGCCTGCTGTCGGTCTCGCGATCGTCGTTCTATTACGCGCCGCAGGGCGAGACGGCGATGAACCTCGACCTGATGCTGTTGATCGACAAGCAATTCCTGGACACCCCGTTCTACGGCGTGCGGCAGATGACCTGGCACTTGCAGAACGAAGGCCATGCCGTGAACCAGAAACGCATCCGGCGGCTGATGCGCCTCTTGCGCCTGATGCCGATCTACCAGAAGCCCGACACCAGCAGGCCCGTGAAGGGGCACAAGACCTACCCCTATCTGCTCGGCGGGCTGCGGGTGAACCGGCCCAACCAGGTCTGGTGCGCCGACATCACCTACATCCCGATGCGCCGCGGCTTCCTCTATCTGGTGGCTGTCATGGACTGGTTCACCCGCAAGGTTTTGGCCTGGCGGATATCGAACACGCTTGAGGCCGACTTCTGCGTCGAGGCGCTGAACGAGGCGATCCACAAGTTCGGCCCACCCGAGATCATGAACACCGATCAGGGCAGCCAGTTCACGTCCTTCGCCTGGACCGACCGGCTGAAGCGGGTCGGGACCCGGATCTCGATGGACGGCAAAGGGCGCTGCCTCGACAACATCTTCATCGAGCGCCTCTGGCGGTCCCTAAAGTATGAATGCGTCTATCTGCACGCCTGGGAGACCGGGTCGCAGGCCAGGGCGGGCATCGGGCGCTGGATCACCTTCTACAACCACCATCGCCCACACACTGCCCATGGCGGTCAACCGCCCGCCGTGGTCTACTTCAACGCAATCGAAACCGATCAGCAGGTGCAGGCAGTAGCTTAACTCACCCGGAAATCTGTCCAAACATTGGGGAGTAGCTCACAACTGAGGGGGCGAGCATTGTGGACGCACATTCCAGCCAGAAGTCGATTATTCGATTTCAGTCGCGCATGCAAAGGAAGTGAAAACGAAAAACCGTCATGGCTGCGCGTGAAAATACTCACTGTAAAACAAAGACTTAAAGCTCTACACTAAAACCCCGCAGTCCAAAGCTTCAGAGAGTTTTGGCCCAGAGAGCGCCGTAAAGTGCATTTGGGCAGGGTGCAAGGTGCTAAGCCATCCTTGCAGAACCATTGAAAATATTGGGATTTTTCTGCAAATCAATAT
>JBAVTI010000033.1:0-2008 GCA_049696055.1 Paracoccaceae bacterium
AGCCATAGCCCCCCCAGCACCGATTTCGGGCTTAGCATCACCAGCAGATAGAACCCCAGCACCGTGGGCGGCAGCACCAAAGGCAATGCCGTCACCGCCTCGGCCAGCGGTTTCAGCCGGCTTTTGGTCCGCGCCAACCACCATGCCATCGGCGTCGCCAGAATAAGCAAAACAACCGTAGTGATCGCCGCCAACTGCAGCGTCAACCATAATGGCCCAAGGTCTGGCACGCTCATTCCCTACTCCGTTCCATAGCCATGCGCCCCGGCAATCGCCCGCGCCGCATCGGTCCTCAGAAACGCCATCAACGCCACCGCCGCCGCATTTTCCGCCCCCGCATTCAGCAAAACCGCCTGCTGCCGGATCGGCGTGAACATTTCCTGCGGCACATCCCACCGCACTTGCCCCACCACCGCCGAGGTCGCCACAAACCCGATCTGCGCCGCCCCGGTCTGCACCATCGCAAAGGTCTGGCCCACATTCTCGCCCATCACGATTTTCGGCTGAACCGCCTCCCACACCCCCATGGCCTGCATCGCCTCGCGCGCGGCCACGCCGTAAGGCGCCAATTCCGGGTTCGCAATCGCCACAAACATCACATCCGCCGCGGCCAACGCGGCCTTTGGGTCATCCAAAGCCCGCCCAACGTCCGCCGACCACAGCGACAGCCCGCCAATGGCATAGGTAAACCGGCTTCCCGCCACCCCCAAGCCCTCCGCCTCGATCCGCGCCGGCACAGCCTCATCCGCAGCCAGCATCACATCAAACGGCGCGCCTTGCGATATCTGGGCAAACAGCTTGCCCGTCGCCCCGGTTGTCACCACCACCTGATGCCCGGTGGCGTCCGTAAACGCATCCGACACCACCTCAAACGCCCCGGCATAATTCGCAGCCACCGCCACCAACACCTCGTCCGCCCGCACCTGCGTCGCCATCAGCACCACAAAACATACCAACAACCGCCCACGCATGCCCCCAACCCCTTCGACACTCCACATCGCCCGACCACAGCAAATCCCTCCCCCCCTGGCAAGCGTTATTTTCGCCAGAACATATCGCATCCAGCCTGGGTTTCCACCCCGCAAAACCTGTTGTATGCAGCGGTATGCGCCGCACCCTGACCGAGATTTACGAACACCGCGTAGCACAGGGCCAGTTGCGCGCTGACCCTGCGCAACATGCCGTGCTGGCCGATCTCGAAACCCTGCGCGCCTGGCTTGAACAAAACGCAGACCGCAAAATCGGCCTGTTCGCGGGCCTGTTTGCCAAACCCATTGCCCCGCCCAAGGGCCTTTACCTTTGGGGCGGCGTCGGACGCGGCAAATCCATGCTGATGGATCTGTTCACCGAGGCCACCGCCATCACCGCCAAACGCCGTGTGCATTTCCACGCCTTCATGCAAACCGTCCACCACGGCATGCACGAGGCCCGCAAACGCGGCGTCGAAGATGCCCTCGCCCCGGTCGCCGATGCCCTGATCCGCGACCTGCGCCTGCTGGCGTTCGACGAGATGCAGATCACCGACATCACCGATGCGATGATCGTCGGCCGCCTGTTTGAGAAACTGATGGCCGCAGGCGTGGTTATCGTCACCACCTCGAACCGCCCGCCCGAAGACCTCTATAAAAACGGCCTCAACCGCGCGCTGTTCCTGCCCTTCATCGCCCTGCTGCGCGACCGCATGACCGTGCATGAACTGGAAAGCCCGAATGATTACCGCCAACATCGCCTGACCGGCGCGCAGGTCTATTTCCACCCCGCAGGCAAAGCCGGCCCCGCCATTTCCGCCATCTGGTCAGACCTTACCGGTGGTGCGGCGGGCGAGCCGTTAAACCTGCCCGTCAATGGCCGCACCGTCACCCTTCCCCGCTTTGCCAACGGCACCGCCCGCGCCACCTTCTGGGATCTGTGCGCCAAACCGCTTGGCCCCGCCGATTTTTTGGCCATCGCGCAAAACACCCGCGTCCTGATCCTCGAAGACATCCCGCAGCTTTCCGCCTCGAACTAT
>JBAVTI010000034.1:0-4160 GCA_049696055.1 Paracoccaceae bacterium
ACCCATATCCACAAATACTCGGTCGATTTCTACAAAGGTCTCGAGGCGGAAACCGGGCTGAACGCCGGGTTCTATGTGGTCGGCAACCTGCGCATGGCGCAAACCGATGCGCGGATGGATGAATACATGCTGTACTCCGCCGTTGCGGACTCTGCTGATGTCTATCACGAATTCCTGACGCCCGCGCAGATCAAGGAACGCTGGCCGCTGGTGCGCACCGACGATCTGAAAGGTGCGTTGTTTCACCCGCAGGATGGCTATATCAACCCCGCTGATGTGACCCAAGCCATGGCCAAGGGCGCCCGCCAGCATGGCGCCACCATTGAACGCCGCGTGCAGGTCAACGGCTATCGCTGGACCGGTTCGGAATGGATCGTCACCTGCGCGCGCATGGTCGAGGTCGGCGGCAACCTGATCGCATCCGAGGAAACATTTGAGATCCATGCCGAACATGTGGTGACGGCAACCGGCAACCATGCCCAACGCACTGCCCGTCTGCTGGGGATCAAAATCCCCGCCATTCCGGTTGAACACCAGTATATCGTGACCGAACCCGACCCGATGCTGGTGGAATACCGCAAAACCCATCCCGAACATCCGGTGCTGCGCGATGCCGATGCGAAATGGTATGTGCGCGAAGAGCGCGGCGGCTGGATCCTTGGCCCCTACGAAAAAGGTGCCCCCGCCCGCTTCCCCTACGAGGTGCCAGCGTCGTTCCGCGCCGATCTGTTCCCGCTTGATCTGGAACGGATCGAGGCGGAATACATGTCGATGATCCATCGCCTGCCGTCGTCGGAAACCGTCGGCCTGAAAGACGATTTCAACGGCCCGATCTGCTATACTCCCGATGGTAACCCACTGGTCGGCCCCGCGCCGGGCCTGCGCAACATGTGGCTGGCCGAGGGCTTCTCGTTTGGCATCACCGCTGCTGGCGGCACTGGCTATTACCTTGCACAACTGATGACGCAGGGCGAGGCCGAGATTGACATGGCCAGCCTCGATCCGCGCCGCTACGGCAATTGGATGACCACCGAATACGCCTGCCGCAAGAATGAGGAATGCTACGACCACGTCTTTATCCTGCACCACCCGGATGAGGAACGCCCCGCCTGCCGCCCATTGCGCACTGCCCCGGTCTATGACCGCCAAGCCGCCCATGGCGCGCAATTTGGCCAGGTGAATGGTTGGGAGCGCCCGAATTACTACGGCCCGATAGGTGCTGCGGACAATTTCGACCATGACAGCCGCTCATTCCGGCGTGGCGCTTGGTGGCAATATGCAAAAGCCGAGGCCGAGGCTTTGCGCGAAACGGCGGGTTTGATCGACGCCACCGCCTTCACCAAACACCTCGTGCGCGGCCCCGGTGCGACGGCGTTTCTGGACTGGTTCACCTGCAACAAGTTGCCCGCTGTGGGCCGTATCAACCTGACCTATGCATTGACCCCAACAGGCACCACCCGCACCGAATACACCATCGTGCGCAACGGCCCCGATGATTATTACCTCGTGTCCGCAGGCGCATGGACGGCTTATGACGCTGATTTCATGCGCAAATGCGCCGAAGACAAAGCGCCGGAATTCGGTCATATCGACATCCACGATGTGACCACCCAATGGGGTGTCTTTGCCATCGCGGGCCCGAACAGCCGCAAAATCCTGGCTGACATCATCAAGGACGCCAACCCGGAAACCGTGCTGTCGAACAAGCGTTTCCCGTGGCTTTCCGCCCGCAAGATCGAGCTTGGCATGTGCCCGGTCAACGCCATCCGCGTCGCCTATACCGGTGAATTGGGTTGGGAGTTGCACCATCCGATCGAGATGCAGCGCTACCTGTGGGATCTGCTGCTGAAAGCGGGCGAAAAGCATGGCCTGAAACTGGTCGGCGCACGGGCACAAAACTGGCTGCGGCAGGAGAAATCCTATCGTGCCTTCGGCACAGAACTTGGCCGCGACGCAACGCCACTGGAAGCGGGTCTGGATCGTTTCATCGACCTGTCGAAGGACTTCCAAGGCAAACAAGCCATGCTGGATACCGGCATCCGCGCCAAATGTGTGACCGTTCTGATCGACGGCCCTTCAGACGCCGATCCTTGGGGTAAAGAGGCACTGTTCGTGGATGGCAAAAAGGTTGGTCGCCTGACCTCGGGCGGCTGGTCCGTGGGCTTTGGCAAGCAAATCGGCATGGGCTATGTGCGCCCCGAGCTGGCCGCGGTGGGTACCAAGCTGAAGGTCAAGATGCTGCTGCAAGAATGGGATGCCGTGGTTGTCGAAGACAGTCCGTTCGATCCCAGCAACGCGCGTATCCGCATCGACGGCTAATTGTCGTCGACCGGGGCGGGGGGCCAGCCCCCCGCACCCCCCGGGATATTTTTACCAATAAGAAATGGAAACAGAGCGGCGGGATTACTTCACCGTTCTTTTCTATTGCGCCCGTGCAGCCAGCCATTGCGCCCAGGTACCGGGCGATCCGGCGAAGACATTAATATCCACCTTGCCTGCAATCCCCGGCACAAGGCCCGTGCTGGTGTATTGCCAGAAGGTCCAGCTTTGGCCTTCGTATTTATCGCCCGGATGACCTGCAACCGACCGCAGCCAGAATTCCGTGCGCGGCAAGCGCCACAATTCGTTTTCACGGTAGAAATCAATCGAGGTGTAAAGCAGTGGCCGCTGACCATAATGCGCTTCAATGGCGTCCATAAAGATCACCGCCTCACGCCGCACATCTGCGGCAGGCGGGCGCAGCGTGCAGGTCGGCGAAAAGGGTGTCCATTCCATATCCAGAACCGGAGGCAACGCCCCGGCAGATTTCGGCACATGTTTGATAAACCAGCGCGCCTGTTCCGCCGCCGGGCGGCAATGATAGTGGAAATGGTACGCCCCGCGTGCCACCCCCGCCCGCGCCGCTCCGCGCCAGTTTTCCCTGAACGCCGGGTCGACCAGATCGCCGCCCTCGGTCGCCTTCATATACACGAAATTGACGCCCCCAGCCCGCGCTGCATCCCAATCAATCTGCGTCTGAAACCGCGATATATCAATTCCATGCACTGCATATTGAAACGGGCTGCGCGTCTGCCAGACATGCGGATCGGCGTCATCAAAGCTAGGTGCTTTGACTTGGATATGCGGCGCATTGGCAGTGCTTTCGCGGGCTTCATCGCGCCGGGGTGACGACCCGCCGCAAGCTGCCAACGCCACAGCCACCACGCAAAGCACAAGAATTTGAGGCAATGACCGCATCGGAAACCCTGCTTTGATCGAACGCCGCATCGTCGCCCAACACTTGCCTGATGTCACCCCCGAAAAGGCCGTGCGGACACTTGCCCGCGCGGCTTTGCGCCCATCATTCGACGGCGGCAAATTCGTCCCATGCCGCCAACGCCTTGGCCGCATACATCAGCGCCGGACCACCGCCCATCTGCACCGCCATCGCCACTACATCAGCCAATTCCTCGCGCGTGCCACCCGCTTTCATCAGCGCCTCGACATGCAACCCGATGCAGGGTTCGCACCGCTGCGCCACCGCGATTCCCAGCGCCACAAACTCCAGCGCCTTGGTATCGAGTGCGCCGCCCGCTTTCACCGCCGCCGACAGCGCGCCAAAGCCCTTGGCAGTTTCCGGGATTGTCCGGTTCAGCACCCGCAAATTCGCGCGAATATCGGCGTTCTTCTGCTTCCAGTCCATCATACACTCCTATGTTACCGCAGCAGTGTCATGCCAAACGCGCCCGCGCCTTGATATATATCAAATCTTGAATGTGATTAGCATCAGATTGTTGGCAGGCATTTCCTGCACCCGAACCCTCAGCCCGACCTTTGCCAGTTGGGCACAAACCCACGCCAGATCTTTATAGCCAATTGTCGGGTCTTGCGCCCGAAGCGAGGCATCAAACGCCGCATCCCCCGCGCTCGTCGCCACGCCATCGCGCAGAAACGGGCCATATATCAACGCCTTGCCGCCAACAGCCAAAACTTGCGCGATACCCGCCAAAACGGCCTCGGTTGCCGCACCTGAAATCAAATGCAGAAGGTTTACCACCAACACCACATCTTGTCCGGCAAATCCCTTTGCCCATCCGGGGCGGGCGGCATCCAAAACGACAGGCGCACGCACATTCGCGCAGCCCGCAAACGCCGTCCAAGCCGCAATCGAGGCCATATTT
>JBAVTI010000035.1:0-2234 GCA_049696055.1 Paracoccaceae bacterium
GTTCAGCACCAGCGTGATCAAAAACAGGCTTAGACCCAGCGCAAAGGCCACCAGCGTCTCAGGGCTGGCAAACTCGGTATCGCCGGTCAATTGGCTGACGATTTTCACCGTCACCGTCGTCATTGCCTCAAACGGGTTCATGCTTAGCTTGGCGCTCGCCCCCGCCCCCATCACCACGATCATGGTCTCGCCAATCGCGCGCGATGCGGCCAACAAGATCGCCCCCACCACGCCGGGCAGCGCCGCGGGCAACACCACCTGCCGGATGGTCTCCGACTTGGTGGCACCAATCGCCAACGACCCGTCACGCAAGGATTGCGGCACCGCGTTGATGATATCATCCGACAGCGACGACACAAACGGGATCACCATGATCCCCATCACCAACCCCGCCGTCATCACCGAGGATGAACTGGTGCCCAAGCCCATCGGCTCGGCAAAGTAATCGCGCAAGAACGGCCCCACGGTGATCAGCGCGAACAGGCCGTACACAATGGTCGGTATCCCCGCCAAAATCTCGATCAGCGGCTTGATGATGGTGCGGGCGCGCGGGCTGGCATATTCCGACAGGAAGATCGCCGACAACAGCCCGATCGGCACCGCCACCACAAGCGCGATGAACGATACATAAAGCGTGCCCCAGATCAGCGGAATTATCCCCAGATCCGATCCGCCCCGAAACTGCGGGTTCCACACCGTGCTGAAAAAGAAATCGCGTGCCGGATACAGATTAAAGAAATGCCAGGTCTCGAACACCAGTGAGAACAGAATACCAAAGGTGGTCAGCACCGCCACCAGCGATGACCCGATCAGCAGCACCACCACAAACCCTTCCGAGGTGTTGCGGGCGCGAAAATCCTGATTGATCCGCAGATACGAAAACCCAAACCCGGCAGCCGCAACCGCCAGCACCAGCGCCGCCATCATGGTCCGCGCCGTGGCTGCGGCTTGGCGGTAGACCATCGCCGCCTCGAACACGCTTGGCTTTACTTCTTCGCCCAGCGCCACGCCAACTTCGGCCAACCGGGCGCGCACCCCGGCGAAATCCTCCCGCATTGCGTCAAGGCTGGCCTCGCCGCCCCCGCTTGCGGCAACCGCATCCAGCCCGCCCGCCACCCGGCGCACATCCGCCATCACCAGTTCGCGCGAACTGCCGCTGGCAATATCAACGCTCTCAATCACCGCCGCCGCGCGGCCTTCGATGACAAGAGGCTGCACCAATAGCCAAACGGCCATCACCAGCAACGCCGGGACAGCCGTGAACAAAAACACCGATTGCCCGTGATACCCCGGCAAGGAATGCAGCTTGCGCGCGTCGCCCTGCCCCGAAGCCAAAGCCCGCTGGCGGCCCAAAACGAAACCCGCAACCGCAACTGCAAGCACGATCAGGGAAAGAAAACCTACGCTCATGACAGGTCCATCCGGTAATGCCCTTTGGTAAAGATCGGGTGGCGCATGACGCGCCACCCAAAGCTGTTGTCGCTTATTCCAGCGGGCCCATCGCGGTGCCAGCAGCCACCGCTGCCTGGGTCGCAGCCAGTTCCGGATCAGACACCAGACCATAGGCGGCCAGCGGGCCGTCCGGGCCTGCCATGTCGTCAGACACGAAGAAGTCGATGTATTCCTGAAGGCCCGGGATCACGCCGATATGGGCTTTCTTGACGTAGAAATACAGCGGACGCGACACCGGATAATCGCCGCTGGCGATGGTCTCGGTTGACGGCACGATACCGTCCATCGTGGCCACACGCAGCTTGTCGGTGTTGTTGCTATAGAACGACAAACCAAACACGCCGATAGCGGTCTTGTTGGCGTCAATGCGCGACAGCGTCTCGGTATAGTCGCCATCCACGTCAACCGACACACCATCGGTGCGCAGCGTCATGCAGCCTGCAACAGCGTCTTTCTTCTTTGCATCATCATCCGCACCGGCAGATGCGGCAAGGAACAGATCATAGGCGCCAGTGGCCTTGCAGCCCTCTTCGATCACCTTGGTATCAAACACTTCACGCGTGCCGTGCTTGGTGCCCGGAATAAAGGCCAGAATGTCTTGCGCCGGCAGGGCAGCGTTCACATCCGCCCAGGTCTTGTTGGCATTGGCGACCAAAGCGCCGTCCTTGACCACCTGTGCCGACAGCGCATTGAACCAATCCGCCGGGGTAAAGGCAAACTCGGCCCCTGCGATGTCGGAGGCAAACACGATGCCATCATAGCCAAAACGCACTTCCATGATC
>JBAVTI010000036.1:0-10698 GCA_049696055.1 Paracoccaceae bacterium
GCAAAGACCTTGCCGCTAATGAGACCAAGGCGCGTGCGTAACCCCATCAAGGCCACGGCCCGCGAGCCGATCAACAGGCCGGATACATATGAGCGATTTCCGAAGTCGTGCCAAAATCTCAATTGCGAACAGCAGCCGACACATACATATGGGCCGTCTTCGACGGCGGCCTGGAGACCCCGCCGCAAGTATGCCCGGAGCCTTTAATCTTTCGAGATTTTCCGGAAAGGACGGCTACCAGAAGGCCGGATCGTTGAATGCTTGGACACAGCGCGATGGCCCCTTGAGCGGCGTCAGCGGCGCATTGTTCAGCGACTGGCCTAGCCAGCCTTCGGGATGCTGCAAGGTGAAAGGCGCAGGCACGTCATCTTGGGTGATGGCCTTGAAGCCGACTTGTCCGTAAAAGTTCGGATCACCGTAAGTCACCGCGAGTTCGACTCCTTCCTGCCGAAGCATTTCGATGCCGTGCGAGATCAGCCTCTGCCCGATGCCTTGGTTCTGTCAGTCGGTCGCCACCGCTACGGGGCCGAGGACAAACACCGTGTGTTTGTCACCCTCGTAGGTGAGTCGCGAGAACTAGATTGCGCCGACCAGTTCGCCACGATCCCATGCGGTAAAGACACGAAGATCTTGCACGGGCGTCTCCGCCATCAGGCGGCGGGCCAGTTCTCCGATCAGCGCGCCTTCGTCAGCGCCCTCCGAGGCGGTGAAGGTGGCTGTGAAAAGGTCGCCGATGGCCGCGGCGTGTGCCTCGTATTCGCCGGAAACTTCCATGTTCTTGTCTCCCGTTCTGAGCGCGCTCTGCGCGCGTCGATCTAAATCCGCATTCCCAGCATCGCAGATACGGCGAATGACCGGTCTGGTGAAGCCGCACTGGGGCGCTTGATGGTGAGGCGAAGGTCTGGACTGGGCCGCTCATGTTGGTTCAGGCTGATCGGTCAGGGCCTCGTTGATGGCTCGAGGTCGGCCTGGTTCCGGCGGAGCGTCCTACCGATTTACGCGTACGCGAAACTTACTCACGTGTTTGACCAAAGGCCGTGCAACATTGGGGCACAAAGGTGACGCGGACGAGTGAGATTTCGAAGCGGGTCAACAATAGGTCAACCTGTTTCACTATTTTGTTTCCCGTTTGGACCCGTCCGCTGCGGTTGGTTGCGGCAGGATGCGGTTATATTATTTCGATTCTTCAGGGAGTTATCGCATAACCTATTGAAATAAATAGCCTGCCGATGCTCTGGCAGAAGCGGCTCATAACCTGAAGGTCGCTTAGGTTTGCCTTGATCCCACTGCTGCTTATGCCACTCAGCCGGGAAGGGCTCCAAAAGCGCTGCAAGGGATATCGACCAAATCAAAGCGGGATACTATTCGATCAAGGCGCTGAACCCGAACGGGATCGTGCCTGCCGGGCCGGACCACATCACTGCGCTGCTGGAGGCTGTGAGATGAACCTTCACAGCCCCATCAAGCGCATCGTCCTTTTGCATGGCGTTGGCGTTAACGACGCGTCGATGCGTCCGTTGGCCGATCAATTGGGCCTCGGGGTCGCGATGCATTGCTCGAGCGGGCCCCAAGCCTTCGGCATGGGCCTGGGACGACAATGGTTCTCGGTCAAGGGTGCGACCGAGGCCAACCAACCCGCCCGAGTGGCCGAGGCCTTGCCAGCTTTCAACGGGATCATCCAAGCCTTCGGTGATCAGCGCGAGCGTCTTCTGATTGGCTTCTCGCAATGGGCCATCATGGCGCTGCACGCGGTTGCCGAGGGGTTGCCGATGCCAGGTGTAATCGCCCTGTCCGGACGACTGGCCGGGCCGATTGCGGCGCGCACGGGATGGCCGCCAATGACCCTGCTGCATGGTACGGCAGATCCGGTCATGCCGCCCGACTTTGCGCGATCCACACAGGCGTGGCTTCGTTCGGCAGGTGCAGAACCCCAGTTGCACCTGTTCGATGGGTTGGGCCATGCGATTGACGACCGCGTTCTCGCCGCGATCCGAAGGACCGTCGCTGCCGACTGATTGCAGGTCGCGGCCGGTCCTGAAAAGGTGTTGATGGGGTCACAACGATGTTGGGTGGGTAGTTATCCGGCCTTGTTCTGTGTTCGTTTTTGGTTATATTGAATACGTAAGCAGCGATCAGAGACTGGCCCATGCCCCGCACCACAACCATGACCGTCCGTATCGGCGGTGCCCTGAGCGATTTCGTCGCCGCCAACGTTGGCGAGGAAGGCTCCTACGAGAACGTTAGCGAATACATCCGCGATCTGATCCGGCGCGACAAGGAGCGGTCGGAAGCCGAGGCTTTCAGCCGTCTGAAGGCCGAACTGAGCCATGCCTTCACGGCACCCGAGGACAGCTATCAGCCCCTGACCGCCGCCGAAGTCATCGCTCGCAATCGGAGCTGACCGGATGGCCGGGATCCGGATTCAGGCAGGCGCGTCGCTGCGCCTGGACGACATCTACCGTTACACACGGGATCGGTGGGGGGCGGAACAGGCCGACCACTACATCGCCGGATTGTTCGCCGCCTTCGACCGTATCGCCTCGCACGGCGTTGCCTCGAAGCCCGTTCCGGCCGAATTCGGCCTCGATGGGTTTTTCTTTCGCTACGAGCATCACTTTGTCTATTGGCGCAAGTTGTCCAACGGCGACATCGGCATCGTGACAATCCTGCATGAACGGATGCACCAGATTGACCGGTTCCGTGAGGATTTCGCCTGATATATCTTTGATATCATGATGATGCGTGCTCTGCAGTTCGTTGCAGCCCGGCACGCGTTGCCAATCGCCGCCACAGAAGGTTGGACCGCAGTCCCGTTCCCTCCGCCAAATGACCTAGAAAAAGCGTTCTCCCCATCCGGCTGCGGCCGGATTTTCCCGTTGTTTTCGAGGGTTATGCGGGACGGGCTGTTAACCGGCCATCGCCACAAGAGACCCGAAAGCGTTCTCTCATGGCCGATATTCTCCAGACCTCTTAACCGCGTGCGTTCCGGTGCGTTTCAGGTATCACATTGATATTTATTACTTATCAGTTGGTTTTGGCCCTTATTTGGCTTTCAATTCCGATTGGATAGGGAAGGAACTGGGGTCGGAAATCATACCTTTGCGCCCTTGCCCGGACTCCACCGGAACCAGAACTTTGCGAAAGAGCCTGCCATAGGACGTCACTAGCCTTCCTTATGTTATTCAACGCTTTCTGCCGACAAAGACGCCGCAAGTCATCAGCAACCGAAGCTGATAGCCTAGGGGCAAGCCGCCTTGGGCTTGAGGCGCAACGTCAAATCATCGACGGCTTTGCCACATCCCGCAGGTCAGATGGCATCGCGTGGCTTGTTGAGGTGGAAAGAGGGCGCAACCCTGACCGGCCGGAACGGGGCAAGGCGCTGCATCTGGCCAAGATCATCGGCGCCTCCGTGGTGATCGCCAAACTGGGCCGGTTGTCGCGCAACGCGGTCTTCCTGCTGACCCTTCGGGATAGCGGCGTGCGGTTTCTGGCGGTCGACATGCCTGAGGCAAACGATCTCTCCGTCAGGATCACGGCACTGGTGGCGCAAGCCGAGCGCGGGGCGATCTCACCCCGCACCAAGGAAGCACTCTCCATCGCCAAGGCGCGCGGGGGTCAAGCTGGGCAATCCCGACGGTGCTGCTGCCCCTCAGCGCGCAGGAAAAGGTGGTGTGGCGCTGCGTGAGGCCGTCACGGCCAACGCCGACCTGCATGCCGCTGACTTGGCCCCCGTCATTGCCGACATTTGCGCCACCGGGCACATCAGCCTAAGCGCAATTTGGGGCAACTCACACAGCGCGGAATGCTCACCCGGCAAGTTGGGCATTGGCATGTGCCGAATGTGTGGAATCTACTGGTGAGGTTGGAGGGTTTGATGGCGTAGCCGAGCAGCGGTTGGTTTGCTGGGCCTGCTGGCGCGGCAAAGCCGCAGGGCTTGGCGGCTGGACCTTCGTGACACGGCTCTCGCTGTCGACCCTGCTGGCGGCGGGAATCGGGTTCTTCGGCACCAACGGATCGACGGCGTCGCTGGCCACCGCATTGGCACTCGTCAAGGTCATGAACTGCATCGGCATAGGCTTCCGCGCGTCACCCACATCCGCTGCAAACCGGTCGTCGACCATGCGACCGGTGCTTTTTCAGGGCCTGCTTGACGGCCTGACAGGAAGGGACGCATTGGGCACCATGCATACCGCCTACGACGGGCTTTTAGGGCGCTCTTGCTGGGACGATAATCTTCTGCGTCTCGAAATTATCGGTGCACCTATTTTAGCCAAACTAGCGTTGGTTTAAGTTCAGCAACGCTTGGTTAATCTTAGCAAACTCCATTGGGAGATATATCTTTTTTTAACCTGATTCTGTCGGCCGATTCGGATAAACTGCGCCCGTGCGCATTGCTTTTGATTGTATCGAAAAAATGCATCTCTCCCTTAAGGAGAGGCTCTTGTGGCAATTGATGCGGATTCCTCCATCTATAGACCGCCATTAACCAAATTAGTCGAAAATGTGGCAAAAAACTGCTCTGATGTTGACAAAATTATGGCATCAGCAAATCATTACCTAAAGATAAATGTTAATTTTGTCCTAGTGTTAGCCGTGTTGTGTCCACGTATGTTGCCTTCGTGAGTGCCTTAAGCGACTCCAAGACAGAAAGCCAAATCATGGTAATTAATAGAGTGCCGCGTCTCCCGCCTATTCTGGCAGGAGAGCATGAAAAATTTGTGCTTGTGGCTGGTGGCGCTGGCTTTGTCGGATCAAATCTGTGCCGACGTTTGTTAGATATGGGCAATTCTGTCCTGTGCATTGATAATCTTCTGACCGGCGACATGGAAAACGTGGCCGAACTGATGGGGCGCCCGGGATTCAGGTTTCGTCGCCATGACATCATCAAACCATTGCGGGTAGATGGTCGCGTGGACGAGATTTACAATCTTGCCTGCCCCGCCTCACCACCTCGCTATCAAAAAGACCCTATCCATACCTTCCGCACCTGCGTGGACGGCACGCTGAATCTTCTGGCCCTTGCAGAGGCGAAGGGTGCACGGATTTTGCAATCCTCAACGTCTGAGGTATATGGCGACCCCGAGATTTTGGTTCAGCACGAAGGGTATCGCGGCAGCGTCAACACTTGCGGCCCTCGTGCCTGCTACGACGAAGGTAAGCGGGCGGGTGAGACCTTGTTCTGGGAATACGGCGCGCATCGTGGCATCGAAACCCGTATCGCGCGAATTTTCAACACCTATGGCCCGCGCATGCACCCCGATGATGGCCGCGTGGTGTCGAACTTCATCGTGCAGGCGCTACGGGGGCAGGCGCTGACGGTTTATGGCGCTGGGCTTCAAACCCGCTCGTTTTGCTATGTGGATGATCTGGTCGAAGGCCTGATGCGGCTGATGGCCTCGTCCGAGAAGATGCCGGTGAACCTTGGCAATCCAAGCGAATTCACTATGCTTCAACTGGCCGAAAAGGTCTTGGCCAAGCTGGGGTCAGACTTGCCGATCGTTTTCATGCCTTTACCGCAAGACGACCCGCGCCAACGCCGCCCCGACATTTCGCGCGCGGCAGAGGTCTTGGGTTGGGCGCCCACGGTGGATTTGGATCTGGGGCTAGACAAGACCATCGAGTGGTTTGCTCAGCGGCTAAAATCTGACCGGATGAAAGGCGCTTTGGTATCGTGACGTCTGGAACCTCTGTTCTTGTGACGGGCGGCGCAGGGTTTATCGGCTCCCACGCCTGCAAAGCACTAAAAGCAGCAGGGTTTACACCCATAGCGTTTGACAACCTGTCGACGGGCCACGCGCGTGCGGTGCGCTTTGGGCCATTGGTCCAAGGCGACGTGCGGGATGCCGGCGCTGTGGCAGCTGCTCTACGAGCCCATAACGCCTGCGCTATCATCCATTTTGCGGCCTCGGCCTATGTCGGTGAAAGCATGCGCGATCCGGGCCTTTACTATGACAATAACCTTGGTGGCATGATCGGCCTTCTGAAGGGGGCGAGGGACGCGGGGGTGAACAAAATCGTCTTCTCGTCAAGCTGTGCCACCTATGGCACCCCTGCACAGCTTCCCATCGCGGAAGACTGCCCTCAAAATCCGATCAACCCCTATGGGCGCACCAAGCTGATTTGCGAGCTGATGCTGCGCGATCACGCAGTCGCACATGGGCTGCGCTTTGTGGCGCTGCGATATTTCAACGCTGCTGGCGCCGATCTTGAGGGCGAGTTGGGCGAACATCATGACCCTGAAACCCACCTTATCCCACTTGCTTTGCGCGCCGCAGCAGGCCACGGGACGTTGCAAGTGTTTGGCACCGATTATCCCACACCCGATGGCACCTGCATCCGCGATTATATCCATGTGGCCGATCTTGCCCGCGCCCATGTGCTTGCGCTGTCGCACCTTCTGAACGGAGGTGACAGCTTAGCCGTCAACCTCGGCACTGGCCAAGGACTGTCGGTCCGCCAGATCATCGCCGGGATCGAGGCGCTGACCGGCGCCGTGCTTCCCGTCCATTGGGGTCCGCGCCGACCTGGCGACCCGCCGTCGCTGACCGCCGACCCCGCCTTGGCCTTTGAACGGCTGGGCTTCAGAACGGAATCTTCAGACCTCGCTACCATCCTGCGATCTGCTGCCCCTTGGTTCGAGGTCTCCCTTGTCCGCTAAACCCCACCTTGCCCCACTCTTGTCGAAGCGCGAGCTTAAACTGCACCGCATCCTGATCGCGCTGTGGCTGCTGGCCACGATCTGGTTCTGGGCTTGGTGGTTGCGCCATGAACATGTCGATTATTGGCCGCGCTTCCTTGTGGTCTCGGCGCTGATCGGCTGGATCACTTTCCTGCAAGCGTTCTTCATCACCTTTTACATGCGCGCCGTCCGCTCTGTGGCGCCAAATCCCGTGCCAGGCCGACTGCGCGTGGCGATGATCGTCACCAAGACCCCGTCCGAGCCCTTCGCCGTCGTGCGCCGGACGCTTGAGGCGATGCTGGCGCAAGACTACCCGCACGACATCTGGATAGCGGATGAGGCCCCAACGCGAGAGACCCTTGATTGGTGCCTTGAACACGGGGTGCATGTTTCCAGCCGACAGGGTGTCGCCGCCTATCACCGCCAAACCTGGCCCCGCCGCACCCGATGTAAAGAGGGCAATCTGGCGTTTTTCTACGACCATTGGGGCTATGATCTTTATGATGTCGTCTGCCAGCTTGACGCCGATCATGTTCCGCAAGACGGCTACCTGACCGAGATGCTGCGCCCCTTCGCCGACCCGGATGTAGGCTATGTCTCGGCCCCCTCGATCTGTGCGTCGAATGGCCCGAAAAACTGGGCTGCCCGCACTCGGCTGCACACAGAGGGCGGCTTTCACGGCATCCTGCAAGCGGGCTACAGCAATGGCTTTGCGCCGATGTGCATTGGCTCACACTACGCCGTACGCACCAAAGCGTTGCGCGATGTCGGTGGGCTTGGCCCCGAATTGGCCGAGGATCACTCGACAACAATGATCTTGAACGCGGGCGGCTGGCGCGGCGTTCACGCTATCGACGCCATTGCCATCGGAGAAGGTCCCGCGACCGTCGCCGATATGGTCACGCAGGAATTCCAATGGTCGCGCAGTCTGGTGACACTGCTGCTGCAACACACGCCGCGCTACCTGCGTGCCCTGACGCCACGGCTGCGCGCGCAATTTCTGTTCTGCCAACTGCTCTACCCGATCTTGGCCGTGACTTTCCTGGCGATGTATCTCATTCCGATCATCGCCGTGGTCTTTGACATCCGCTACGCGCATGTCACCTACCCGGCCTACCTTGGGCACGCGCTGCCCGGCCTGTTGGCCATGCTGTTAATTGCCTTTGCGCTGAAACGCGGCGGCCATTTCCGCCCGACCGATGCTTCGGTGCTCTCGTGGGAGCGGGTCTTGTTCATTGCCCTGCAATGGCCTTGGGTGCTTTGGGGTACGCTTATGGCGTTGCGCGATGCGCTGACCGGCAAATTCGTCGATTTCCGCATTACGCCAAAAGGCGAGGCCGCCCGCGCCCGCCTGCCGATAAAAATCCTGACTGTCTACGCCGCTCTTGCGCTGGGCTGTATCCTGCCGGTGCTGCTGACAGCCCGCGTGGAGGAGGCGAAGGGCTTTTTCCTTCTGACCCTGCTGTCGGGACTGCTCTATGTAGCGATCCTTCTGGTCACCATATGGCACCACTTGTCCGAAAACGCGTGGCGCTTTGCGGGTACTGTGGGCGACAGGCTGTTGCAGGCGGGGCTCGTCAGCGTGGTGGTGATCGTACTTTCTTTTGCCCTCGTTCAGAAATCCGCCGAAAGCGTTTACGCCTTGGCTCTGGGGCTGGAGCCCATCCGCCTCGTTGAATTGACCACCCGCGTCGCAGGTGCAGGCGCCGGGCCCGCAGGGGTGATTGATTACAGATTTAATTTCTCGTGGGGCGACTAACCCATGCAAATCCGCCACGACACCGGACGAAAGAAGGAGAACGCGATGACACAGATCAAGGCTTTTGCATTGGCGGCCTTTCTGGCTGCACCTGCTTTTGCTGCCCCTCCTGGGCCTCTGCCCTTTGGGGCTTATGACCCGGCAGGCGATTTCAGCTCTGATTCTGAACTGACCATCGAACATGTGTTCCTGCCGTGGGAGGACGTGACGCTCGACTCCCTCTATCAGGCGGACCAATATGCGCTGGAACGCAAACGCGCGCTTCTGATTACGATTGAGCCGTGGACCTGGACCCGCGACGACCGCAACACTGCCAATTTCCTGTTGAATGGCATTACCGAAGGCTATTACGACAGCAACATGCGCGGCATTTGCCAAGTCATCGGCACGCTGCAAAGCCCGGTCTCAGTGCGTTGGGGTCACGAGATGGAAACCAGTGATGGCCAGTTTATCTGGTCGAACTGGAAACCGGAAAACTATATCGCCTCGTTCAAACGCATGATCGACATTTGCCGCGAAGAGGCACCCAAGATTAATGTCGTCTGGTCACCCATCGGGCTTGAGAACGCCAAAGACTATTACCCCGGTGATGAATACGTCGATCTGGTGGGCGTCTCGATCTTTGGCTATGAGGCGTGGGAAGAGGCGATCCTTGGCCAAGCCCGCAGCTTTTCGGAAGTGCTGACCGAGCGGTATAACAACGTCAAAGACTTGGGCAAGCCCGTGGTGGTTGCCGAATTGGGCTATACCGGCAGCGCAGAATACGTAGCCAGCTGGGAGGCTGAGGTGCGCGCCGCGCGCCCTGAAATGCCGCTGCTGGTGGGGGCCGTCTACTTTGACCAGCCCGAGGTTTACCCTTGGCCGAACAACTTCGCTCAGCCAGATTGGCGTCTGGCCAACCGCGTGGTGAAGTAAAATCATCGGCCGAAACGGTCCGCGTCCCATTTGACGCACAAGCATCAGAATTCGCCCATCACTTGGGGCGAATTCTATTTCGAGATCTACGCATATCGCACTGGAATTTGTAACTTAGGGCCGCATCTGTTCGTGCGGCCCTATCTACATCTGTCCAATTTTTCCTGGCATTGCCCCAATATGGCCCCGATCTGCGCAAACTGTCACCGCAGTCTGCGGTCTTAATCCTTGGCTAACCCCCCGCACGCAATGCTTGGGGACTCGCAAGGAGAGCTTCATGACGGTGCCCCGCCGCTTCGCCGCTATGGCGTTGACCGCCTGCCTGATGATTTTGCCCGTGTCGGGCAGCACGGAAGCCGTTATTGGCTCCGAGCTTTTGAACCCTGTGTCTCATATAGCCGCTGTGCGCCCGGTTTGGGGGGCAAAGCCGCAGCCCGTGGCGTTCAATTGGTTGGCCAATGGGGCCGCGGCACCTACGGCTGGCAAAGCTCAGACTACGCAGAAGAGATACCGCGTCATCACTGGTCGTGGCAGTTGGATCTGCTCGCCCGCAGGTTTCGGCCAACGCTCGCGCTGCTACTCCGGTTAATCCGCCCGCCGCACCGAAAAATGCCGCCTCAGCCGGCCGATCTGCGCAAGGCCGCGTCGCATTGCCAATCTTCACTTCGCTCATCACCGGGAAGGTCTCGACCGGAACCTCGAACTCAGTTTCTACTGCGCCCGGCCTCAAATACTTCCGAATGGAGTAGCGCGACAACTTTGAACCGCCGCTCGATCTTCTGTATGGACAGATGATCACGCAACGCCCAACGCCGAATAATGCTTAAAAATGCCATGTCGATCACACCGTGTTCCCCTTCTGCCTGCAGCCAAGTGGAAGGTGTCAAATGGATCAAATCGCAGTGAAAATTACGCTGCTACTGGAGTGAACCCTATGGACTGGACCACAGGGGCGCCATCCGAACTAAGCCGCCTTTTGGGTGAATAGGGTTTCGAATTCCTCGGGGGTTCGGTAGCCGAGGGCGGAGTGCAGTCTTTTCGAGTTGTAGACCTGCTCGATGAACATCGGTAAGCGAGCCACCACATCGGCGGAGGTTTTGTATCCGGCCCTGTAGATCTCCTCGACCTTCAGCGTCTTCATGAAGCTTTCGGCCTGCGCGTTGTGGCAGGGGTTTGCGACGCTGCTCATGGAACTGCGCAGACCCGCGGCCAAAAGGGCATCACGATAGGTTTGAGATGCGTATTGGCAGCCCCTGTCCGTAAGGTGGAGACAGCATTCGGGAGGGTTTCGGTTGGCCACGGCTGAGTAGCAGGGCCGCAAGTGCCAAGGGCGTGTCGAGACGCT
>JBAVTI010000037.1:0-21706 GCA_049696055.1 Paracoccaceae bacterium
TCGCGACTGGTCAGGGGGCGACGGTCTTTCAGGGGTTCGTTCATTGCAAAGACCAGCCATAGCGCGTCAGGTGAAAGAAGATCGGCGCCGAAAAGATCACCGAATCCAGCCGATCCAGAAACCCGCCGTGCCCGGCAATCAGATGCCCCCAATCCTTGACGCCGCGATCACGCTTGATTGCCGACATCACCAGCCCGCCAAAAAATCCCATGATTACAATAACTAAAGACATGCCCGCAGCTGCAAGGGGCGTAAATGGCGTCATCCACGACAGCCCCGCCCCGATCAGCGTGGCGGTCAGGGTGCCGCCAATAAACCCCTCCCATGTTTTCGAGGGCGATAGCTGCGGTGCGATCTTGGTGCGCCCCAACAGCTTGCCCCAGATGTATTGCGCCACGTCGCTGCCCTGCACCACCACCACCAAAAACGCGATCAACAGCACATTGCGCCCCTCGTAGCCGGGGATTTTCAGGCTAAGCAGTGCGGGCACATGGCTGATGCAAAACACGCAAACCATCAGCGCCCATTGCAGGCTGGCGATGCGGCCCAGAAAGCCGCCGGTGTCACCGCGCAGGGCGGCAATGATCGGCAGCAATAGAAAGGCGTAGACCGGGATCAATACCGAATAAAGCCCGTACCATTCATCCCAAACCAGATAGAACTGCACCGGCATGACCACGAAAAAGGCAGCGGCAATGGCCCAGTGGTCTGATCTGCGGGTCTCGATCAGGGTGATGAATTCACGCAATGCCGCAAAGGAACATAGCGCAAATAGCCCGGTTACCCCGGCCTTGCCGCCAATCAGCGCGATGCCCATCAAAATGATCATCACCCACCACGCATTGATCCGCGCGTTCAGGTTTTCAATCGCCGGGTTTGACCCATCCGGGGAAAACCGTTGCGCCAGAAAATAACCGACGGTCGAGGCGGCGATCAAAACGCCCCCAAGCCCCAGCAGCAGGGTGATAAGATCGGCGGGCGGGTTCATGATGCAGCCCTTTCATGGGTCGGTGCCAGCGCCAACAGCGCGGCTTCGGCGCGGGCAAGAAAGGTGGCCTTATCCTCGGCAGGGTTCAGGTGCAGCGCCGCGCCAAACGTTACCGTGCAGACAAGGGGAATGGGGATCACCTCGCCTTTGGGCATCACCCGGTTCAGGTTGGCAACCCAGACCGGGATCAGGTCAACGCCAGGGCGGGCGCGGGCCAGATGGTAAAGCCCGCTTTTGAACGGCAACAGCCGCGCGTCGGTGATGTTGCGGGTGCCTTCAGGGAACAGGATCAACGAGTTCCCCGCATCCAACGCGTCGGTCATCACCCCAACCGGGTCTTCGGTGCGGGTCTCGGGGTTGCGGTCGATCAGCACAGCGTTGAACACTTGCCGTCCGACAAAGGATTTCAGCTTGGTCGCAAGCCAATAGTCAGAGCCAGCAACAGGCCGGGTTTTTTGGCGCAGACGGGGCGGCAGCACTGTCCAGATCAGGATGAAATCGCCATTGCTGGTGTGGTTGGCAAAATAAATGCGCTGCAAATCCTCGGGTGCCGAGCCATCCCAGATGCCCCGCACCGCCGTTATCGTGCGCGCAAACAAGGTAATGCCCTTCGCGGTGGCAGCGGCGGCAAGCGGGGTCAGGTTTGGCAATTGCACGTGTAAACCAGCCTATTGTTCAATGCGTTAGCGCACAGAGAAACCAGACAAATCTGTTTGCGACAACTGGTTTTCGCAAAAACGTCATACGCGCGCAGCATTTGCGCCGCAAAAAACCATCAGATCACATCGAAATCCGCAGCTGTCACGCCAAGTCCCGGGGGCAGTACCGCAAACGCCACCCGCGTAGCCGCGCCATTGCCATCGGCGTCAAAGAACAAAACGCCGCTGTCGGTATCATAGAGAATGCGTTGGCTGCCGGTGGTGGCGGTTCCCGTCAGATTGGCCGCGAATTGCGCAAGCGCAAGCGGGCCTGTCGCAAGCCCGATGAACACCGCATTTTCCAGCGCGATCTGGTCTTGGGTGCCAAAGTCGGTGATACGGTCGATATTGCCCGCTCCGGGTGTGGTATTGAAGACAAAAACATCTGCGCCGACCCCGCCGATCAAGGTATCATTGCCACCCATTCCCGCCAGACGATTGGCCCCGGCATTGCCGATCAATGTTTGGGCCATGGTATTTCCCGTCAGATTGATCGCCGCAAGCCCGGTGGGAACCAACGCTGCCAAACGCTCGACCTCTAGCCCGGCCGCAAGCGTGTAGCTGACCGTGGTCAAAATCCGATCATAGCTACCCTGACCCGCGCCCTCGATCACCCGATCGGCAGAATTGGTCAGCACATAAATGTCATTCCCCCCCAACCCGCGCAAAAGGTCAGCCGCGCCACCGCCGGTGCGCAGCACATTGGCACCGGCATTGCCGGTAATGGTTTGGGCTGCGGCATTGCCCGTCAGATCAAGCACCTCTGTTCCCGCAACGGTTGCCACGGAAAGCCACTCGACCGCGACACCTGCCGCAAGGCTATAACTGACCGAGGCCAGCACACGATCAAACGTGCCTTGGCCAGCGGTTTCCACCACCACATCGCCTGCCTCACGCACGACATAAGTGTCGTCGCCGGTGCCGCCCTCCATCGTATCAGCACCCGCGCCGCCTGACAGAGTATCGTTGCCCGAATGGCCAAACAGCCGATCTTGGGCCGCTTGGCCGATCAGCACATCGTTGCCCGCTAGCCCCGCCAATATGGCTGCCCCCGCGCCCCCGATCAGGGTGTCGTTCCCGGCAAGTCCCATCATGGGCGGCGCGGCAAAGGTGGCATAGGCGGCGGAATTGGCAAGATGCGGCAAAATGCCGTTTGCGCCGCAAAATGCCAGATAGGCGCCGATATCAACGCCGGATTGCAGGTTTTCAAGCGACAGCGTCTGCGCATGGGTAAAAGCCAAAACCGATTGGCTTAGCGCATCTGCCTGACCCGGATCAACCTGACTTGCCCAGTGGTTTTCCCCAAGCACGGCATCAACCGCCGCGTCATAGGCCAGAAAATTCGCCCCCGCCTGCCCGCCAGTGGCATTAAAGCCAATAAACGGATCAGAGTTGACCACCACAAAAGCATTGGGGTCCACCACCCGAATGGCAGCGGCAATTTCGCCCACCAACGCCATCATCGAATCCGTCATCGTGGTATCAAAAACACTGGGGTTTGCGGCATAGCCCGCGTTGAAATAGCGTCCGACGTCATCCAAGAACACCCCGCCATAGCCTGCCGTCACCGTTGCCACGGCTTGGGCAATCACCAGGGCGCGCCATGCCGGGTTGCGGTAATCGACCAGAAACGCCTCGGGTCCGGCATGCGCGGGGTCAAAGTCCACAGTGCCAAGATTACCCGAAAGCCATGTCGGCGCACCTGCGTTAACCGTACCGACATCTCTTTCAGAAGGGTCGGCATAGGTCACCCAGGCATCATTCCAATAGTTGCGGTTGTGGTCGGTGACGCAGGTGTTGACATAGGCCACCACCACTTTTCCTTGTAGTTTCAGCGCTGAAAGTTCGGCCAGGCTCATCGTCGGCGCAGCCCCTGGCTGCCCGTTCAAGCCTGATTCCGTGATGATCAGATCAGCCGACGATCCGGCAAGTTGCACAAATTGCGCGCCGTTCAGTTGCAGAAGGTAATCGTTAATCACAACCATTCTAGGTGCCCTACTCGTGAACATGGCCTGCATGTTCAGCCAGCAGACCACCTTATACGACCGCCGGGCAAGCCCTTGTTGCGATAGGGGGCGGCTGCGTCCCGCATCCGGGCATTTTAAATGCAAAAGCCGCCCATTGGGCGGCCCGACTGCGGAAGGCTGGAGAATTTGGTGGAGCCACGCGGGATCGAACCGCGGACCTCTTGAATGCCATTCAAGCGCTCTCCCAACTGAGCTATGACCCCACTAAAGGTGCAAACCGATGCCGGATTGCTTGGGCTATTTAGGGGAGGGGGCGCAGGGGCGCAAGGGTAAAATTTGCGCCCTGCCTGCAATTTCCCGTCCGCAGCATGAACGCGGTGTCAGACGTCTTCTTCGTCGCTTGCAACATCGGCCAGATCGTCCAACGACACGTTGTCATCGGCGTCTTCTTCCAGCAGATCATCGTCCAGTTCAGTGTCGTCGGTGACGCCGGTTTCCAGCAGATCGTCCTCGGCTTCCAGATCGTCGACCAGAACGTCGTCGTCCTTTTCCGGGGCCACGCGGGCCACGACAGCGGCAGCCATTTTGCGGCGTGCAACTTCGATATCGACCACTTCGCCCGTGTAGGGGCTGACGATCGGGGTTTTGTTCAGGTCATAAAAGCGCTTCCCGGTGGTTGGGCAAATGCGCTTCGTGCCCCATTCGGCTTTGGGCATGGTGGTCCCCTTGCAAGGCTGGCTGTCCAGTAGAGGCGTCGCTTGCCACAGCCGCGCCCCACTGTCAAAGGGTTTTGCGCAATAAGCATAGGGCTTTTACGCCATTGCAGCACCCCACGATCCGGCTATCTTGCACCGACGCCCAAAGGAGACCGCATGCCCGTGCTTCCCGGCCCCCCGCCTGTCGAAATAACCCTGCGCCGGTCTGCCCGGTCGCGGCGGTTTTCGCTGCGGGTCTCAAAGCTTGACGGGCGGGTCACGCTGTCGCTGCCGCTGCGGGCCCGCGAAACCGAGGCGATGGCCTTTGTGCGCGAACAGGAAGGCTGGATCCGGCGCGCGCTTGCGGGAATGACACCCGTGGGCGCTGTGGGGTTTGGGGCGGTGCTGCCGTTTCAGGGGCAAATGCTGACCATCACCCCCGGATCGGGCCGTTCGGTGCAGGTGCAGGGCGAATCGTTGTTGGTGCCGGGCGATCCCGCACAGGTCGCCGTCCGTATCGCTGCATTTTTGAAGGTGCGGGCGCGCGATCGGCTGGCGCTGGCGTCGGATCATTATGCCGGGATATTGGGTCGGCCCTATCGCAGCCTGACCCTGCGCGATACCCGGTCGCGCTGGGGGTCTTGCACTGCCGATGGTGGGTTGATGTATTCTTGGCGGCTGATCATGGCACCGCCGCAGGTGCTTGACTACGTCGTCGCCCATGAGGTGGCGCATCTCGATCAGATGAACCATTCGCAGGCTTTCTGGGATGTGGTGACCCGGCTTTATCCCGGTTACCAAACCCCGCGCCGTTGGCTGAAGGCGCAAGGTCAGGTGCTGCATGGCTATCGCTTTGCGCTCTGACTGCGTCTGTGCCCTTGACCAAGCCCGCCATCGGGTGCTTGGCTAAAGCCCATGATTACAACCCGCCCGTCAGATTCCACCGCTGCCGCCCATGAACGGGTGTATCGTGCGTTGCGCGCGCAGGTGCTGCATGGCGAAATGGCCCCCGGTCAGGCGCTTACGCTGCGCGGTATTGGCAAGGCCTTTGGCGTGTCGATGACGCCCGCCCGTGAAGCGGTGCGCAGGCTGGTGGCAGAAGGTGCGTTGTCGCTGTCATCATCGGGCCGGGTGGCCACTCCCGAATTGTCGTCAGATCGGATCGAGGAACTGGCGTCGATCCGTGCGCTACTGGAACCGGAACTGGCAAGCCGCGCCCTGCCGCGCGCCCATTTTGCCCTGATCGACCGTTTGGCCGTGATCAACGCGGCCAATGCCGAGGCCGTCGTCAAACAAGACGCCGTTGCCTATATCCGCACCAACCTCGAGTTTCACCGCACCCTTTATCTGCGTGCCCAGGCGCCCGCTATGCTGGCAATGACCGAAACCGTCTGGTTGCAGCTTGGCCCCACCATGCGGGCGCTTTATGCGCGTCTGCGCCGCAACGAGCCGCCGCAACACCACCGCATGATCCTTGCCGCCCTGCGTGCAGGCGATGAGCCAGGCCTGCGGCTTGCCGTGCGCACCGATGTCACCCAAGGACTGCGGCATTTGGCGGGGTAAGTTGATGGAAAACCCTCAGTTATTTATGCGTTTTCCTGCCGCCATTTGATGGAAATCAAGTTTTCCCTGGCCGTTCCGGTTTAGCGCTAGCTCAACGTGGAAAAGACCAAAGGGGTGTCCTATGTTCGAGCGTATTCAAGCCATGTATGCAAAGTGGCAAGAAATTCGGGAAATTCAGTCGCTTAGCAGCACCGAATTGGATGATCTTGGCTTAAGCCGCGCCCAAATCGAATTCTTTGCCCGCATGCCTGCGGATGTGCCAGACCGCATGGCGCAAATGGCGAGTGTCTTTGGCCTGACCGAAGATCAGATCAAAAAGGACTATACCGCCTATATCGACCTGCTGGATGTCTGCGGTCATTGCGGTGCCCGCCGCGCCTGCGGCAAGACCTTGGCCCATGTGGCGACGGCACAGCCCGAAGATGTCGGGTTCTGCCCCAATGCCGGCACGTATGCCGATATGGCGGTACCTGTGACTCGTTGAGGGGTTTGCGGTCAGGGTTTGCTGTCTGCCACGTGCGCGTGTAGCCTTCGCCCAAATAGCGGAGGACTATATGACATTCCACATTGGTGCCAAACCCGGTGACATCGCCGAAACCGTTTTGCTGCCCGGCGACCCCTACCGCGCGCGCTGGGCGGCACAGACGTTCCTGAAAGACGCCGTTCTGGTGAATGAAGTGCGGGGCATGCTGGGCTATACCGGAACCTGGAAAGGCCACCGTGTTACCATTCACGGCACCGGCATGGGGATGCCGTCGCTGTCGATCTATGTCAACGAACTGATCCGCGACTATGGCGCGCAAACCCTGATCCGCATTGGATCGGCGGGTGCGATGCAAGAACGGGTCAAGGTGCGTGATGTGGTGCTGGCGATGTCGGCCTGCACACTGTCGACACCATCACGCGGTATTTTCAAAGAGCTGAACTTTGCCCCGACCGCCGACTTCGGTCTGTTGAAGGCCGCATGGGAAGCCGCCCAAACCCTTGGCGTATCCACCCATTCCGGACCGATCTATTCGTCGGACGTGTTCTATGACGAGCGCCCCGACCTGCAAGAGCAGATGCAGCGTCATGGGGTATTGTGTGTCGAGATGGAGGCAGCCGAGCTTTACACCCTTGCCGCGCGCTACGGCCGCCGGGCCTTGGCGGTGCTGACGATTTCCGATCATCTGCTGACTCATGAGGCGCTGCCTGCAGACCAACGCGAACGTAGCTTTGGCGATATGATCGAGATCGCCTTGACGGCGGCATTTACGTGATCGGCCGAAGTTGTGGGGGCTGTCTGCCCCGCCGTATTTGACCAAAGCCGGGGGGCTGTCTGCCCCGCCGCACTTGACCCAAGCCGGGGGGCTGTCTGCCCCCCGGACCCCCCGAGAGTATTTTGACAAGAAAAAGCCTGAAGGTGGGGGCCTTTCGATCGCAGGAGCAGAAGATGAAACAGCGACAGCTTGGTAAAAACGGGCCGATGGTATCGTCGATTGGCTTGGGGTGCATGAGCTTTGGTGGGATATTTGGCCCGACTGATCTGGGTGAAAGTCTGCGCTGTCTGGACGTCGCTGCGGATCATGGCATCACCTTTTTTGATACCGCCAATATTTACGGCATGGGGCATTGCGAAGCCGTGATCGGAAAGTGGCTGGCCCAAGCGCCGCGCGACGTGAAAATTGCCACCAAGGCCAGCATCGTCAATGGCCCGCCGCGCCGGTTTGACAATTCCGAAGCGCATCTGCGGGCGGAACTGGAAGGGTCGTTGCGGCGCATGGGCATCGAGCGGGTCGATCTGTTCTACATCCACCGCCACGACCCCAATGTGCCGATCGAGGCCGTGGTGGAGCCGCTTGTGCGGCTGATCGACGAAGGCAAGATCGGCGGCTACGGTCTGTCCGAAGTGTCGCCCGGCACGTTGCGGCGGGCGCATGCGGTGCATCCGTGTCGCGCGGTGCAGAACGAATACTCGTTATGGACGCGTTTGCCGGAACTTGGGCTAGTGCAGGCCTGTGCCGAGTTGGATGTGGCCTTCGTGCCATTTTCGCCGCTTGCGCGTGGGGCGTTTGGTCGTGCGGCACTGGATGTGAAAGGTCTGGCATCCGGCGATTTTCGCCATTCGATCCCGCGCTTTCAAGAACCCGATTGGTCGCGCAACCAAGCGATGATCGCGCAGGCGCGGGCCTATGCGCAGGACCGTGGCCTGACGTTGCCCGCGCTGGCGCTGGCGTGGATATTGGACCGAGGCAAGCACCTGATCCCGATCCCCGGTACCCGCACGGCCGACCATCTGCGTGATTGGGTCAGCGCGTCCGAGATTACCCTGACGACCGAAGACCGCGCCATGATTGCAAGCCTTTTGCCGGTGGGGTTTGCCTATGGCGACCGCTACAACCTTGATCAGGCGATCACGGTCGAGCGGTATTGCTAAACCCCATGACGGCGATTGTAACCGTTTACTGCCGGGGAAACCCAGCCTTTCGGGGCGGCAGCGGGCGTGAACACCTCGACCAGCAACGGATGGCACGTGGCGGTGTCAGACGAATGCTCGGTTGAGCAATCGCCGCCGGGGCAGGCGGACAGGCCGCCCAGCAGATCTATTTCGGCAAAGAATTCAAGGTAATCACCGGGGCGCACCGGCGAGGCCTTCATGAAATACTGCCCGGTGTCGCGGGTGAATCCGGTACACATGAACACGTTCAGCACATCATGCACATGCATTTCGGCCTGATGTAGCGGCAGTCCGGTGGTTTCGGCCAGGGCGCGGGTCAGGTTGGAATGGCAGCAATGGTGATACTGGTCACCGCCACTTAGCAGATTGTGGGTGTAGGGATCGCAACGGGTGCCGATCACATCATGCACCGATCCGCCAAAAGCATCAAACCCATACCAATCCAGGGTGTCGTCGGTGATGGTCGCCATCGGGCGCAGGGTCGGGAAATTCGACCACATCCGATCCCCGGTCGACAGATGCGTGCCGTGCAGGGCGCGGGTCTTGCCAGAGTAAAACCGCTCGGACAGATCAGCCGCCGCCCACAGGTTCAGATCGCCGACCTGCGGGCCATCGACCGAGGTGATCCGAAAGAAATGCCCGGAAGGTACCGCAAAACAGCGCGCGTCGCGGGCGGGGACCAACGTCTCGTGGGTTTTGATCCAGCCTTTGCGGGCGGCCTGATAGGCGGCAAGATCAGGCTTGGGCAGGGTTTCTACCGGATAGCAGATCACCGGTTTGATTGCTTGCCGGGTCTGCGCATCGTGCGGGGCGGGGTGGTTGGGATGATCGCTTTTCATAGCCGCCATGATTGGCTTGGCGTTGCGCGCGCGTCAATCACACTGATGGCGGTTGGCGCAGGCATTGGTTGGGGGATTTGCCGCGCGGCATGTCGCAGGTGGCACCGCAAGCGGCACATCGGAAATGGCTGGGGGAAACCGCGCGATCAAGTCGCCACCGGCAGGACCGGGTAAGCGATGACTTCCGGCGCGAAAGCCAAAGATACAGAAAGACGGCCATAAGGCCGAGGAGAAAGAGAAGCGGCATGCAAAGGGTTTAGCACGGGCCGACAGATTGGGAAATGGGCCGAGTTGCAAGGCGACGGCTTTCGGCAATCTACTGATTTTGCTGATCTATTTTTCGCGCGAGAAAAGCCGTGAAAAAAGCTGTGTTAACCGATAATTAACCTATTGACGGTGCGCAAGCCAAAGTGGGCCACCTGCAAGTGGTGGCCGGATATCGGCTATCTGCCCCGAACCCTGCACGCGCTGGCGCACCGGCCTGACGTGCAGGGCATTGCCTGCGGGATCAGGTCCGGGCGGCTTTGGGCGGGCATCAGCCGACCACCGCCTGTGCTCCGGCCCGACGCTGCATCATCGAAGGGGTGTGAGTGGCAGCTTCGGCAAGGACCGTGGGGAAACGCAGGTGATGTACTTCGGCACCCAAGCCCAAGACATCGCTTCTGCGTTGTGCGTCCAAGCGGGCTTTGGAAAAGGTGGCGGGCATCCGCAAAACGGCATAAAGTCTGCCATCCTCGTCATTACGGTAGGGCTCGCCCAAGCGCGAGGCATCATAGCCGATTTGCCGCAACGCCCGCATCAAGGCCATTGACGACAGGCAGATCAGCTCGGTTCCACCATGGGCCTGCGCCGTTTCCACCAAACCATCAACGATCAGCGCCAGACATTCGGTGCGGTCTTTCTGGGTTTTCAGATCGTCCGAGATCACCAACCGCGTGCATTCCCAAACCTTGGGGCTGGCGATTTCCACCGACATGATGCTGGCAGGAATATGGGGCAGCTTGCCCGAATAGGCATCGCGCAACATGTAGGTATGCTCGCCCCAAGACGCCGTTGTCACCATGGCGCGTGCGCCTCCGACAACGCGGCCTTCCTTGCGGACAATGGAATAATGCGCCATCGGCGTATCGTACTGATCCATTTCCACAAGGTCATTATGGGGCACATCCCATTTTAACTGATCCACAAAGACTTGTTTGCGCAGCCTTAGAAAATCGTAAAACGCGGTGCCGTGGTGGTGTAGGTCGGAAAAATCGAATCGTACATTGTGCATGGTGAGTCTCCTTCTTTTACTAAGGAGCAATGTGCGACACCACGCGGCGGTCCGATACTCTTCAAGTTGCAGGAAAATCATTTCTTGGCGCTAAAGTGGTGGAAATCCGCCTTTTTGGGGGCGATTATACCGCTACAGCAGCCGTCGTGCCGCAGCAATTGAGGCTGCTTGCGACGGAGTCTTCGCCCCCAGCTTGCGCTTTGCATTCTTGAGTCGGGCCTTTACCGCACTTTCCGAGATGCCAAGTACGGCCGCTATCTGCTTCAATCGCATACCTGACGCCTGCAACTTTAGCGCCTCGATCTCGGCTGCAGTCAGCGGCAGGTCCTGACTTTGCTCGCTGTGCAATTGCAAAACAATGGTTTGCAGCGACGCCAGTTCAAGCGGCTCAAATTCGCGGTCAGCCCGAAAAAAGATGCCATAGCTTCGCCTCCCCTGATCACTGGGGGACAGGGCACTGGTGGCAGCACCATAGGTCAGTCCGTGTCGCTGTGCGTTTGTCTTGACCTCAGCCGGGTCGGGCAGGGTCAGTTCAGACCAACGAACCACCCCAGTGTTGCTATAGATCCATTTCATCACCGGGTCGTGCAGCACCAAACCATTGCGTGTATAAAAATCCACCCAATCGTCGGGCAGATGGTTCATTTCTTCGGACGGAAAGGTAAAGCCAACCCGTAGCGCAATATAAAACCCCGCCGGAGCGAGCCAAGATATACGTTCGGATGTGTCCAATAATGCTGTCATTTGCTCAAAGGTGTTGCCGTCTTGGTATTTGGGTCATAGCTTGGCACAGGTGACGAATGCCCGGAATGGTTGATATTTGCAGTCTCAAGCAGCCTATGGATGAAAGCGGCCGAGGGAAATGGAAAAAATTGATCAGGTTGCAGCCAAACTGACGCGGGTTGGTGCAATTTGCGACACTGGTTATGCATTTGCCATCCATATTCGCTACACTCGCCCGTCGTTGCTATATCGCACCTATTCGAAAGACTGGATCGACTACTACAGTGAACATGGCTTGATGTTGACCGATCCCGTGGTGCGTTGGGGCCTTGGCAATACCGGCTTGATGTCATGGGCGGCGCTTAAGTCCGACGATCCCGCCGGCGTTATTGCAAGTGCGCAGCGGTTCGGGTTGGAAAACGGGGTGTCTTATTCCGTAGGTCCGGTGGAATCGCGCACGCTGGCCGGGTTCACCAAATCGGGTGCGGCATTTACCGACGAAGAACTGGCAGAGCTGACGATGATTAGCAATTCGTTGCACGATTTGACCGAAGGCCTGGACCAATTCGACCCAGCTGTTCTGGATGCCCTGCGCGCATTGTGACGCGTTGCAAAATTGGCGCTGGAGCCGCAGCAACCTTGTCGTATTGTGGCCATTGACGCAAAAAATCAGCTAGTCAGTCTGGATCAGGCGATAGCGCTACCGCCTGATCCGAACCAAATTAGACCACCCGCTCAACCATCTGTTTCTTGATCTCGGCAATCGCCTTGGCCGGGTTCAAGCCCTTGGGGCAGGTTTTCGCGCAGTTCATGATGGTGTGGCAACGATACAGCTTGAAGGGATCTTCCAGCGCATCAAGCCGCTCGCCCGTCGCCTCATCGCGTGAATCGATGATCCAGCGGTAGGCGTGCAGCAAGGCCGCGGGTCCTAGGTATTTGTCGCCGTTCCACCAATAACTGGGGCAAGATGTCGAACAACAGGCGCACATCACGCATTCATAAAGCCCGTCAAGCTTCGCGCGGTCTTCAACGCTTTGACGCCATTCCTTGGCCGGGCGGTTGGTCTTGGTTTCCAGCCACGGCATGATTGAGGCGTGTTGCGCATAGAAATGCGTAAGGTCCGGGATCAAATCCTTGATCACCGGCAGGTGTGGCAGCGGGTAGATTTTGACATCGCCCTTTACCTCGTCCAAGCCATAAATACAGGCAAGCGTGTTGATGCCGCCGATGTTCATCGCGCAAGATCCGCAAATACCCTCGCGGCAAGACCGCCGGAACGTCAGCGTCGGGTCGATCTCGGATTTGATCTTGATCAGCGCGTCCAACACCATCGGGCCGCATTTCGCCATATCGACAAAATAGGTATCCACCTGCGGGTTTTTGCCGTCATCGGGGTTCCAGCGGTAAATCTGGAACTTGCGAACCTCTTTGCCCTCCGGTTTCGGCCAGGTTTTGCCGGTGCGGACGGTGGAGTTTTTGGGAAGCGTGAACTGAACCATGGGATTATCCCTTCCAATCGGGGCGGGTATAGAGCGGCCGCGTAGGCGGCTGGCCGGATTTCTGATAGACGCAGGCGTCGTAAATAGCCGAAGGGTCTTTGCCCTGCAGATAGTCAGTCGACACCGCAAGTTTGAACTTGGCTGCAGCGCCGTTGGTGCCCGTACCTACCGCAATCATGCCACGCGGATGTGCGGCAAGGCTGGCACGGCCAAAACATTCGCGCTCGGCCTGTTGCACCGAAACCGGGCCACAGGCGGCCAGCGTTGCCATCAGTGCGATAAGGGGGGCGCTACGCATCGGGGTCATCCGGCCAATGGGGGCAAGCCCGCCGCGGTCATGCAGGCCAGCGTTTCGGGGCGCGATGCGATGGTCAGCACGGTTTGCACCGTGGATGTGCCTGCCTGCACCGCGATATCGCGGGCAAGGGTTTGAATTTCCACCGCGGATGCGTTGTCGATCACGCATCGGGTAACGCCTTGGGCTTGCGGCCCCGGCATGTATTGGCTGACGACCGGCAGCACCACGGTTTCGGCGGCACGCCTGCCCACCTTGTCGGCCATATCGGCGGGTGAACAGGCGACAATTGCCAAAAGGCAAAGGCCGACAATCAGGGGCCGGGCGTGGGGACGGGTTTGCAAAAGCATTGGTTCCTCCTTCTACGGCTGCAAGCTGGGGGGCATTGCCCCGGGTTTGGGTTGCGGCACTACAAAGGCCGCACCTTCGGGCAGGGTATCGACCCACGCATTGTCGGTCTCATACCCCAGCGCGATCAGATCGGCACCAAAGCGTTCGGCATAGGCCCGACCCACCGCCAAAGGCAGTTCGCGCGCCCAGCGGCGGGGATGCCCTGCTTTGATGTGGTGGCTAAGACGGCCTTTGCGTGCGCCGGGCCGGGCAAGGCCGCCAAACAGGCTGTGGTGCCAGAATTCCTCGGCCCCCAACGCCACTTCAAACGGCGCAAGGCCCAAATGCGTCAACGCCGCACTGAACACAGTGGCTTCGGTATCTTCCATCAGCGTCTCATAGCGCAACTCAAAGCTGCGCGGGTCGCCATATGGCCAAGCCCGCATTTCCGCAATGGTCTGCGCGTGCTTGTTCATCATTTCGAACAACAGTTTTTCTTCCTGCGTTTTCAAAGTGTTAAGATGCTGTTGATAGGTCAATCCATTCAGATCGTCACGCGGTACATGCAAGAAGTCCTCACCCACAACCGGGGCATCGTGATGATAGCGGCACCCCGAAAGCAGCACATCGCGCGGATCGCGGATCAGATGCACAAAGGCGGTTTCCTGGCTGTCCCACAGTGGTTTTGGAAAATACCCGTCCCAATTGCATAGAAACGCCCGGCCTTCGGATGGCACTGCGCGCATCCGCTTGTCGCCCCAAATGCCCTTCCATGGCACATCAAGGGTCTGCGAAAGCGCCCTGACCACCTGTTTGATCCAGATGGTGCCGCCCTTATGGTGGGTTGCTATGCACATCAGGCGGGCCATGGCAGGCTTAATACCCCCAAACCACAAAACGCACCGGCATTTGCCCCAAACAAGGGCGGGCAAATCGGCTGAAGGGCATGCCGGTAAGCATCTCAGGAACCGCCCCGCGCTATTTGGTTCGAACAGGCCATCCCGGTGCCGCCAACCAGCGTCATCGAGCAGGCCCGTCGGTGCCCGGTTGCCGCAGCACCCGCCAGACAGCTGTTTATCGCGGCCACTTCCTCGGGCGTGGCGTCGATCTGCCCGGTTTGCCCCTGTGCCCGCGCCGCATCTGACCGCTGAGTGAACCCCGCCTGCGCTGAACATTGCGCGACCGCTTTGGCACTGGGGCCGGGGGGGGCTATCCCACAGGCCGACAGAACCGCCACCATTGCCAATACCAGTGCGAGGATCGGGCGCATCATCAGTAAACCCTTGCTTTGGGCGCGATCTTTTTCAGATCAATCCCGCCATCCTCATATTTGGTCAGCGGCTCCAGATGCACAGGCCGGGTTGATAGCGTCACCGATGCACCATCGACATGTGCCAACGAATGCACCCGCCACTTCACGTCATCGCGGTTCGGATAATCCTCGTGGGCATGGGCGCCACGCGATTCCTTGCGCGCCTCGGCGGCAACAATGGTGGCCAGCGCGTTGGGCATCAGGTTGGTCAGCTCCAGCGTTTCCATCAGGTCGCTGTTCCATACCATCGAGCGGTCGGTAACCTTCAGATCGGCCACCTTTCCGGCAATCGCGGTCATCTTTTCCACGCCTTCGGCAAGCGTCTTGTCGGTGCGGAACACGGCGGCATCCGACTGCATGGTTTTCTGCATCTCCATCCGCAAATCGGCGGTGGGGATGGCACCATTGGCATGCCGCAAACCATCAAACCGATCCAAGGCCCGGTCAACTTCGGCCTTGTTCACCGGCGCGGCGCGGTCCTTGGGGTTCACAATCTCGCCGGCGCGAATGGCGGCGGCACGGCCAAACACCACAAGGTCGATCAGACTGTTCGACCCCAGACGGTTGGCCCCATGCACGCTTGCACACCCCGCCTCGCCCACGGCCATCAGACCGGGAAAGATTGCGTCAGGGTTGCCTGGCTGCGGGTTCAGCACCTCACCAAAGTAGTTGGTCGGAATCCCGCCCATGTTGTAATGCACGGTCGGCAAGATCGGGATCGGCTCTTTGTGTAGATCAACGCCGGCGAAAATCCGTGCGCTTTCCGAAATACCCGGCAACCGCAGCGCCAGCGTTTCCGGCGGCAAATGGTTCAGGTGCAGCGAAATATGATCTTTCAGCGGGCCAACACCCCGGCCTTCGCGGATCTCGATTGTGATGCAACGTGACACCACATCGCGGCTGGCCAAATCCTTGTAGGTCGGCGCATAGCGTTCCATGAACCGCTCGCCTTCCGAATTGGTCAGATAACCGCCCTCGCCGCGCGCCCCTTCGGTGATCAAACAGCCCGAGCCGTAAATCCCCGTCGGGTGAAACTGCACAAACTCCATGTCCTGCAATGCAAGACCCGCCCGCGCCACCATGCCTCCGCCATCGCCGGTGCAGGTATGCGCCGAGGTTGCACTGAAATAGGCCCGCCCGTAACCACCCGTCGCCAACACCACCATCTTGGCGTTGAACACATGCAAGGTGCCATCGTCCAGCTTCCATGCCACAATCCCGGTGCAGCGGCCATCGGTCATGATCAGATCAAGCGCGAAATACTCGATAAAGAACTCGGCATTATTCTTTAGCGATTGCCCGTAAAGCGTGTGCAAAATCGCGTGGCCGGTGCGGTCGGCGGCGGCACAAGTGCGCTGCACCGGCGGGCCTTCGCCGTATTCGGTGGTATGGCCGCCAAACGGGCGCTGATAGATTTTGCCCTCTTCGGTGCGGCTGAAGGGAACGCCGTAATGCTCCAACTCGTAAACCGCCTTGGGGGCTTCACGCGCCAGATACTCCATCGCGTCGGTGTCGCCCAGCCAGTCAGACCCCTTGACGGTGTCATACATGTGCCACTGCCAGCTATCGGGCCCCATGTTTGACAAGCTGGCCGCGATACCACCCTGTGCGGCCACGGTATGCGACCGCGTTGGGAAAACTTTGGTTACACAGGCGGTGCGCAACCCCTGTTCGGCCATGCCCAGCGTTGCGCGCAATCCCGCGCCACCCGCTCCAACCACCACGACGTCATATTCATGCGTCTCGTATTCGTAAGCAGCCATTCAACTGTTCCTTAGAGTGCGATTTTCGCAAGGGCGAAAAGCCCCACGGCGGTGATCGCGTAAGACAGGGAAATCACAAGGATGATCAGTAGTTTGCGGGTAGACCCGCGGGCGTAATCTTCGATCATCATGGCAGCACCCTTGGCGAAATGCCGCATGCCGATAAAGATCACAAGGCCGCTCAGCAATGCCGGAAACGGCCGCGCAAAGGTGGCCAGAACGGCGTCATGGCCTTGGCCAAGTGCGCGCCCAAAGATGTAGAGAAACGTCGGCACCATGAACGCCAGCCCAACGGAACTGACGGTCATATACCAGTGATGTTCGGTGCCGGTATGCGAGGCACCCTTGCCCACGGCGCGTTTGCGGTCGGTCAGGTAACGCATGGTTGCCCCCTATTGCACAAGGAAGATGGTCAGGACGGTCAGCACAACCGACCCGATAATGCAGGCCCAGCCCAATTTCTCGGCGGTGGGGATATCAAGTCCTTTGCCTGCGTCGAAATACAGATGCCGCAACCCGGCAAGGTAATGATACCAGATCGCCCAAAGCGACCCGGTAAACACCAGATCGCCAAACCACGAGGTCGCCACGCCATTGGCAAAGGCGAAATACTCGGGCGAGGTAGAGGCCGCGAACAACCACCACACCGCCAGCATCACCCCGACGATCAGCGCGTTGCCGGTGATCCGCGTCAGGATCGAGGTGATCGCGGTCAATTGTGGGCGGTAGATCTGCAGATGGGGGGAAAGTGGGCGTTCCACCCGTTTCACTTCGGCCATGATCGCATCCCTTGTTCGCGTGGCACACCCGCTTGAAATGCGGGCTGGTTATGCAGCCTAGATAGCGGTTTTTTCACATAAGTCACGCGCGCAGGTGCGGCATAAGCGGCCTGATGCCGCTATCATTTGATGTTTTTTCGATTTGTGATCACGTATTTTCGGGGTGTGATCACATAATTTGCCTGTGTGCGTTTGGAAAGACTCGGGTGCGGCGCGCGGTATTTTCTGCGCCGCGGCATCTATTCCGCCGTGGCGGCGATCCGCGCAAGGTCTGCGGCGTATTCGGTGCACATGGTGATACTGCGGGCCTCGGGGTCGTAAAAGGCATTGGCCTCGCCACAGGCCTCGACATGAATGTCGATCCATTCTGGCAATGAATATACTGCGTTCAACGAAGCAATCTCGCCGGCAAGGATCACGGCAATGGGGTCTTTGGCATCTGCCCCGACAAGCCGCAGCCCTTTGGCGTTTGGGGCAGGGGTCAGATCTTCCAGCATCACCTCCCAGCTTGCGGCGGCCAGATCAAACTCGGCCTCGCAGCCATCAGCGCGGTCTTGTGGCAGTTCTAGTTCGGTCACGATGCTGCCTCGGGTGGCAGGATGCGCGCCATAGAACAGACAGGCCAGGTTGAAATAGCGTTGCATATCAAGGCTATGCTCATCCCAATAGGGTATTTCCACACCCCCGGCGGCATCTTCGGCGGCATAGAGCAAAAACGCGTTGGCGCTGTCGAACGTCATCGCCACGGCGCTTTCTTCTTCCCACAACTGGTCCACCAGCAGGGTCGATAAAATGTCAGCCGCATCTTCCTCGCGCCCTAATACTGGCAGCGCCAGCACGTCAATCAGCGCATGACCAAGTTCATGGTAAAACGTCGCGATCAGGTTCGAGGTCACAAACGCCTGGGTTTCCGCATCCGCACCCAAACCAACCGATTTGCCCTGACCAAAGCTTTGGGCATGAACCGGCAGGGCAAGGGCAATAGCCAAGGCAACAAAAATCCAGCGCATTGCAAACCTTTGACGCAAAAGAGTTAACACCCACTTACAGCGGCATGAGGGCCCAGTAATCCAGATCCAACAGCACCTCGGGGGCATATTTGCCATCCGCCCCCCGCAACGCGAATTCTGCCGCCCCCTGTTTCACCGCCACCAGCCGCAGCCGAATGGCCCCCACGCCCGGTGCCGTGGTTGGTGCCGTATCCAGCACCTCGGACCAGGCGCGCACGGTATCGCCGGCAAAGCACGGGTTGGCATGCGCCCCGGCATTCAGCGCCACAATCATCTGCGCATTGGCCAGCCCGTTGAACGACAACGCCCGTGCCATGCTGATGATATGGCCGCCATAAATCAGCCGTTTGCCATCGTCGCGGTTGGTGGTGTCGAAATGCACCTTGGCGGTGTTTTGCCACAGGCGCGTCGCCAACATATGCTCGGCATCCTCGATGGTCACACCATCGACATGGTCGATCTTTTCGCCCACCGCATAATCGCCCAACCGGTGCGCCTCGCCCGCAAGGCCAAAATCATAGCGGCTGAAATTCAGGCCGTCCGGGATTTGCAGCGTCTCCGGCGTCACCACCGATGCAAGGCTTGGCACCACAACCGCCGGTGCGGGCATTTACAGCACCTTCTTGCGCACCATCACCCAGCGCACATACTCCAGCACCACATCACCGTTTTGGTTGATGCCTTTGGTGCGCACATAAACCACACCCGATTTCCCGTTCGAGTTTTCCTTCAACCCGATCACCGTTGATTCCGACCGCAGCGTATCGCCCGGATATACCGGCCTCAGCCACCGCCCCTCGGCATAGCCAAGGTTGGCAATGGCGTTCAGGCTGATGTCGGGCACGGTCTTGCCAAATACCGTATGAAACGCCGCCAGATCATCCAGTGGTGCTGCAGGCAAACCGCAATTCCGGGCAAATTCATCCGAGGAATACAGCGCATGACGGGCCGGATACAGCGCATGATAAAGTGCCCTTTCCCCCCCCGAAATCGTGCGCGGCACCGCATGGGCAATGGTTTCGCCCAGACGGTAATCCTCAAAGAACCTGCCCGAATTGGTTTTCATCAGTGCTCTCCCAGCTTGGTTTCGGGCGTATAAGTGCCGGAAACCGCTTTGGTCACCGCTTGCCCGCAACGCATGACACCGCGCGCTGCATCAAACGCATAGGTCGGGTCGCCATGCAGCAACCAGCCCTTGTTCAGCGCCGCTGTCACCTTGTGACAAAACGCCGATGTGTCGTCATCCGAAAGAAACCGATATAGCTGCATCAGTAAGTCCCCAGGAACGGTGAATGGCCCAACCACAGGTGGATCATCGCAATGCCACCAAACAGCACCAGCGTACCGACAAGGTTCATCGCATCGCCCTTGATGCCACGGCCATTGGTTGGCGCAACCCAGCCGCTGTCACGGTTGATCAGCGCCATCGACAGCACAGCCCACAAACCGATGCCGCCAAACAACACCATCGACGCCGTATCGCCATTGACCAACAGGTGCGCGATTGCCCAGATCACAGTGCCCCACAGCATCGGGTGCCGCATCTTGGGGTAAAGCACGCCCTTGGTGCCGCCAACGCCAAACAGGTAGACCGAGATCAGCATCAACGTATTGTTCAGATGCCCCATACCCGCCAATGGCGCATAGACCGGAACGACGTCTGCCGCGCGGTAACCCAGCACCATCATCACAACAGCCGCCAGCGACAACACCGCCACCAGCCCCTTGCCTTTGTCGCCCATATTGGCGCGCGCGCCGGGGGCTAGGCGTTTGAATAAATGCGCGCCTGACCAGATCAGAACGCCAAGAATTAACAGAGTCATCGGTGGCCCCTTAGATTGCTTCCATCGCGGCAATTGCCATGGCTTTGGCCAAGGTTTGCCGCGCGGTCACGATATGCAGGTTCTCGACGATTTTACCATCGACAACCGCAACCCCAAGCCCCTGCGCCTCGGCTTCGGCAAAGGCGTCAATCTGGCGGCGTGCCAACGCGATCTCGGCTTCTGATGGCGCAAATGCGGCATTGGCAATCGCCAACTGCGCCGGGTGGATCAGGGTCTTGCCGTCAAAGCCCATATCGCGGCCCTGTTCGCATTCCACTTGCAATCCGGCGTCATCTTTAAACGCGTTGAACACCCCATCAATAATCACCCGCCCATGCGCGCGGGCGGCCAAAAGGCACAGGCCCAGCCCCGCCTGCATCCCCAAACGGTCGGCGCGAAACCGGCTGGTCAATTCCTTGGCCAGATCGTTGGTGCCCATCACCATGCCCGCCAATCTTGGATGGGCGGCGATTTCGGCGGCGTTCAGCATTCCCAGCGCCGTCTCCATCATCGCCCACAGCGGCACGGTGGGAATTGCTGCGGCCACCGCATCCAGATCGGCCCTGGTGCTGACCTTGGGGATCAGGATCGCGTCGATCCTTGCCCCGCCCGCCAGCGCCTCGCGCATCGCCGCTACATCGGCGCGGCCCCATTCGGTATCAAAACCGTTGATCCGCACGATCCGCGCCCGCGGGCCATAGTCGTCGCCCCGCAGCGTATGCGCCAACAATGCGCGCGCGGCAGGCTTTTCGTCGATGGCCACGGCGTCTTCCAGATCAAAGATGATCGCGTCTGTGGGCAAGGTTTGCGCCTTTTCCAACGCGCGCTCTTTCGAGCCGGGAATATACAGCACCGAACGAAACGGGCGGGCATAAGCGTCCATGATTCTCTCCCAAGCAATAATCTTTCGTGAGGAACCATGTTTTCGCCATATTCGGCAAGCCCTGTTTTGCCGCATCGCAGCAATTCCACCCGCCTCCGGTTCGGCGCGTTAACCGTTTTTGCGCAATCGACGCGCATCCTTGCTCGTGACGCCAAAAAGGCGCCGTAAACGAACGAGGGTTGGCCAGCACCAGTCCTTGGTCGGCGATCCCCGGAAAGGCAGATCGATGTCAAAGACACTTTTCGCGCTGTCGCTCGGCTTTGTCGGGCTGATTTTGGCCACTCAGGCCGGGTTTGCATCCCCCCAATGCGGGGCGCGTGACGCCTTGGTGGCGCAGTTGACCGACAAATATGGTGAAACCCGGCGCAGCATTGGATTGGCCGCCAACAATGCGGTGATGGAGCTGTTTGCTTCCGCTGACAGCGGCACCTGGTCCATCACCGTCACCTTCTCTGATGGTTCCACTTGCCTTGTCGCCAGCGGCGAAAACTTTGAGACGCTGGCCGAGGAACTGCCCGCCAAGGGTGATCCCGCCTAGATCAGACTCCGCACCGCCTGCCAGATCAGCTTGACCGACAGTGCCAACAGCGCCCAGGTTACCAGCGTGAAAAACAACTTTTCCGGCAGCATCCGCACCATTTTGACCCCCGCGAACACCGCCAGTGCTGCGGGGGCCATCAAAATCGCCGCGACTTTCAGATTACTGACCGAAAACTGACCCAAGGCATAGTACGGCACCAGCTTGATCGCGTTCACATAGGCAAACAGAATGGTCGATGTGCCCGCAAATACCGCTTTCGACAGCTGCAAAGGCATGACGTAGACCTGA
>JBAVTI010000038.1:0-5498 GCA_049696055.1 Paracoccaceae bacterium
CAAGCCGCAGCCTTAGGCTTGGCAGTGAAGCGGCAGTTGATGCCGCCCGATTGACCGAAAGACTGCTGTCTGGTGCCACGAATTACGGCGCAAATCTTTGGCTTGGATGCCAAGCGACCGGGTTTCGCACCATTGGCGGGCGGATCAACGGGGTTGTCACCGCGCAAGGGGTGATCGCGGCTGATCAGGTGGTGATTGCGGCAGGAGTTGCGACGGAGGCGTTGCTGGCCCCGCTTGGGATGGCACTTCCCATGCTGTCGCGGCCCGGATTGATGGTTTGCACCCGCCCCTTGCCGCCAACGATCCATCATATCCTTGTCAGCCCGCACGGCGAGCTGCGGCAAGATCGCAGCGGGCGTATCCTTGCCCCAACCGCCGCCGCACATCAGGGCGATGCAACGGAAACCATAACCCAACTGCCGGGGGATGCGGCCAAAGCCACAATGGGCATGTTGCGCAGCCTGCTGCCGGGCGTCGATCTACAGCTTGAGGTGGTCAAAATGGCACATCGCCCGGTACCCGCCGACGGTTTGCCGGTTGTTGGCCCCTTGGGGATCGACGGGCTATATGTGGCCACCATGCACAGCGGCGTCACCCTTGCGCCCTTGATTGCCACTTTGGTGCGCGACGAGGTTTTGCTAGGCGAAAAGGCAGCACTTCTTGCGCCATTCCGCCCGCAACGTCTGCACTGAACACTGGGTTCAACGACGGTCAGGACGTCGAATTTCAGATTAATTTCCCCCGGCAAGCCATTGGCAAGCCAGGGGATAAGCATCATGCCTTCAGGATTGACCGCCCGGCATATTCCGAAACCTCGCCCAGCATTTCCTCGATCCGGATCAACTGGTTGTATTTCGCCAAACGGTCCGACCGCGACAGCGAGCCGGTTTTGATCTGACCACAATTGGTAGCAACGGCCAGATCGGCAATGGTGGCATCTTCGGTTTCGCCCGATCGGTGCGACATCACGTTGGTATAGCCCGCACGGTGGGCCATATCGACAGCCGCCAGCGTTTCGGTCAGCGTGCCGATCTGGTTGACCTTGACCAACATCGAGTTGGCACAGCCCTTGGCAATGCCGTCGGCCAAACGCCGCGGGTTGGTCACGAACAAATCGTCGCCAACAAGCTGAATTTTCTTGCCCAGCTTGTCGGTAAGCAGCTTCCAGCCCGCCCAATCGTCTTCGGAACAGCCGTCTTCGATGGAAATAATCGGGTAATCGGCGGCAAGCGCTGCCAGATAATCGACATTTTCCTCCACGCTCAGGGTTTTGCCTTCACCCTTCATCACATACTTGCCGCCCTTAAAGTATTCAGTCGCGGCACAATCGAGGCCAAGATAGATATCCTCGCCGGGGCGGTAACCAGCTTTCTCGATGGATTTCAGAATGAAATCAAGCGCATCTCGGGCAGAGTTAAGGTTGGGCGCAAAGCCGCCTTCGTCGCCGACATTGGTGTTGTGACCGGCGGCAGACAGCTCTTTCTTCAGGGTATGGAACACTTCCGACCCCATGCGAATGGCTTCGCGGATATTCTCGGCGGCCACTGGAAGGATCATGAATTCCTGAATATCAATCGGGTTGTCGGCATGTTCGCCGCCATTGATGATATTCATCATTGGCACGGGCAGGATACGCGCCGACGTGCCGCCGACATAACGGTACAGCTCTTGGCCGGTAAACTGTGCAGCGGCCTTGGCCACGGCAAGCGAGACGCCCAGAATGGCATTGGCCCCAAGCCGGGATTTGTTCGGCGTTCCGTCCATTTCAATCATGGTGCGGTCAATTCCGACCTGTTCGGTCGCGTCAAAGCCCACAATTTCTTCGGCGATTTCGCCGTTCACCGCGGCAACTGCTTCCAGAACGCCTTTGCCTTTATAGCGGTTGGCGTCGCCATCGCGGCGCTCGTTCGCCTCATGCGCCCCGGTCGAGGCACCCGAAGGCACTGCCGCGCGGCCCATGGCACCGCTTTCCAGCAAAACATCAACTTCGACGGTCGGATTGCCGCGGCTGTCAAGAATTTCGCGGGCGTGAATATCAATAATCGTGCTCATGTCACAAGCCTCCAAAGGGGTAGACGTGGTGCTCTCATGCGCCTCTTAGCGCGGGATCGAGGTCAAGGAAAGTGCGCGTTTGCGGGCGCGTTCACGGGCAAAGGAATAAAGTCCGGACGCAATGATCAAGGCCGATCCAACCAGCGTCAGCCGATCAGGCCATTCGGCAAAAACAAAGGCCCCGATCAGCACCGCAAAGATCAGCCGCACATAGCGAAACGGCGCCACAACCGATACCTCGCCCGTGCGTGCCGCCGCCGTGATCGCCCAATAGCCAGCGGTTCCGAAAATCAGCGCCCCCAGCAGTGTGCTGGTTTGCCAAAGATCCGGGGTTTCAACCTCGCCCGTTGCAACCATCATCATCACCCCCAGCAGCGCCACCGCAGCCAACCCCCAGGCCGAAACCTGTGCCGTGGTGTAATCTTTCGGGATCATCCGTGTGGAAAGATCGCGCAACGTTAACCCGGCAACGGTCAACAATACCCATAGCGCCTCTGGGCGAAACCCCGCGACGCCGGGCCGGATTACCAACAAAACCCCGGCAAAGCCTACGGCAATTGCCGTCCAGCGCCGCCACCCCACCTGTTCTTGCATGAACAGGGCCGCGGCCATGGTCACGGCCAGCGGCATGGCCTGCAAAACCGCCGACACTGTGGAAAGCGGCACCGTCGCAAGGGCGGTAATATACCCCAATGTGCCGACCATCTCGCCGATATTGCGGGCAATGACGGCGCGATGCCATGCCGCGCGGGTAAATACCCGACGCCCGCTGCGTCGCGCCATCAGCGCAAACACCGGCATTCCGAATGCGCCTGAAATAAAGACAATTTCCCCGGTCGGAAGGTCAGCTGCGGCCCATTTCAGAAACATATCCTCAAGGCCAAACAGCGCCATCGAGGCGACCATCAAAAAGATGCCCCGCAGGTTATCACTGGCCACGGGTCATGCCTTCTTTACCGGCACACCATATAGCTCTAGTCGGTGCCCGATTAATTTGTAGCCCAACCTTTCCGCAATACGGTCTTGCAGAGCCTCGATCTCGGGGTCAACAAACTCGATGACTTCGCCAGAGTTCATGTCGATCAGATGGTCGTGGTGGTCGCGTTCGGCATCTTCATAGCGCGCGCGTCCGTCGCCAAATTCCAGCCGCTCCAGAATGCCTGCTTCTTCGAACAGCTTGACCGTGCGGTAGACCGTGGCGATGGAAATCCGCGGATCGACCGCGGCACAGCGGGTATAAAGGTCTTCGACATCCGGGTGATCTTCGGCAGCCCCAATCACCCGTGCAACCACGCGGCGCTGGTCGGTCATGCGCAGGCCCTTGGCCTCGCAGCGCGCAATGATGGTTTCGCTCATGGCCCTGTCCTGAACTTGGCGTGATTATCGGCGTTTAGGGCGTTTTGCGCCGCAGGGAAAGCCCGTACCGGCGGTGACGTTGTTGCTTGTCTTCAATCAGGCGATCCTCAAGATCACCAACCAAGCCATCCAGCCAGTATTCTTTGCGCGATTGCGTTCGGCGTTGGCCGTGGTTTTTGGGGCCGGGTGGCAATGGGCACGTGAGCGGCCGCTTGGTTCTGTGCCGGTCTGGTTGGCGCTGATGGCGCATTGGGGCCTGCCCGGCGAGCGCTTACCGCTTCGCGCTGCAGGCTTGGCCTTTGCAGGCACAGCATAGGCGATTCTCGGCCGAGGTTTCGCGCAGGGCCGCGTGCGCTTTGCTGGCGGCCTTTTGCTTTGGGCACTGTGGCGGGTTGAGCCTGATCTTTGGGGCGCTGTTGCTAAAACAACCCATCACCGCAGATGTCGTCGCCGCTGCGGCCCTTGTGGCGGCTGGAATCGTCATGATCAACCGCCGGGCCTGCCGTCAAACGCGGATGTGGGGCACATAAGTCACCACGACGCGGACACATCTTGATACGGCATCGGTCGCAACTTTGGCGCGAAATTGCGGTTTGCGCGGTTTCTGAATGCCGCCGCACAAGTGGCTTTATCGGCTGCAAAATCTGCGATTGCGTGCCGATCTGTCCCCTGGTTGTCCCCAGGTCTGTCCACAGACGACCACGCGGTCCTGAATCACTGGTTAATTCTGCAGTCCCCAAACCGGGTACTCGGTCAAGCCAAAAAACCTTCACAAATCGTAAAATTCTCGTTGAAACGGGACGTGAAATACGACAATTTGTCATGGTGCCCCGGCGAGACACTAAATCTAGTGGTTGCCGGGCGGGGGCAGAACTTCAGAACCAAAGCGCATCTGAAAAGGTGGCGCCGTCTTGTCTGCAAAAGCGGGCCGGGCGCTGGACGCCTGAGTGTTTCCGTTCCGGCACGTGGTGTGTGTGACAATTCGGACGGGGAGATAAACCCCGCCGCAACAGATAGGACGACGGGGCAGATGAAGATCGAGCGCAAGTTTACCACGGTAGAAACCGGTGCCTATGGTGCCATGGCGTTTTCAACAACAGTGTCCGAAATCCGTAATCCGGATGGCACAATCGTTTTCCGCAACGAAGCGGTCGAAGTGCCCGAAGGCTGGAGCCAGGTGGCCTCTGACGTTTTGGCGCAGAAATACTTCCGCAAGGCTGGCGTTCCGGCGGTATTAAAGCGCGTTAAAGAAAAGGGCATGCCCGAGTTTTTGTGGCGGTCCGTCCCGGATGATGTGGCATTGGCAGCGTTGCCCGAAGCCGAGCGGATTGTCGGCGAAACCTCGGCCAAGCAGGTGTTTGACCGCTTGGCAGGCGCTTGGTGCTATTGGGGCTGGAAGGGTGGCTATTTCACCACCGAAGCCGACGCCCGCGCCTATTATGATGAAATGCGCTATATGCTTGCACGTCAAATGGCCGCCCCCAACAGCCCGCAATGGTTTAACACGGGGTTGCATTGGGCATATGGCATCGACGGCCCGTCGCAGGGCCACTTTTACGTTGATCATGAAACCGGCAAGCTGACCAAATCATCGTCTGCCTACGAGCATCCGCAGCCCCATGCCTGCTTCATCCAGTCGGTCAAAGACGATCTGGTGGGCGAGGGCGGCATCATGGACCTGTGGGTGCGCGAAGCCCGCCTGTTCAAATACGGATCGGGCACCGGTACCAACTTTTCGTCATTGCGCGGCGAGGGCGAGAAACTGTCGGGTGGCGGCAAATCGTCCGGCCTGATGGGCTTTTTGAAAATTGGCGACCGCGCCGCAGGGGCGATCAAATCCGGCGGCACCACCCGTCGCGCGGCCAAAATGGTGATCTGCGACATGGATCACCCCGACGTCGAGGCGTTTGTAAACTGGAAAGTCATTGAGGAACAAAAGGTTGCCTCCTTGGTGGCCGGCTCCAAAATGCACGAGCAAAAGCTGAACGAAATCTTTGCCGCCATTCGCGGTTGGGACGGCGTGATTGCCGATGCCACCGATCCCGCCAAGAATGACGCGCTGAAAGCCGCCATTCGCGGCGCGAAAAAGG
>JBAVTI010000039.1:0-1740 GCA_049696055.1 Paracoccaceae bacterium
CTCGGGTGCCATCCTTGCGGTGCGGCTGTTTCACGACCTGCAGCAGGGCCACGGCCTTGCCGCCATCGCCGCAGCCGGGGGCATCGGCACCGCACTGGTGCTGCAAGCCTGACGCCCCTACAAACGAAATACCCAGCCCCAAAGGGGGCAGAGCGTTCCCGCCTCAGGCCCGCGACAACAACGCACCCGGGCGCACTTGTGCCAACCCATTGGTGATCAGCGCGGCCAGCACCACCTTGACCACATCGCCCGGCAAAAAGGCAATTGCCAGATGCGCGGCCTCGGTCAAGGTCTTGCCCAATACCAATGCCATACCCGGAATGCCAAAGGCGTAAAGCACGGCGATCCCGCCCAGAACCGCGCCACAAGCCGCCGCAACGCCGACCGAAAGGGTCGTGCGTTCCATCACCCAGCCTGCCACGAACGCCGCCACCGGAAACCCGACCAAGAACCCGACCGATGGCCCGGCAAACACGCCCAAACCGCCGCGCCCCCCAGACAACAACGGCAACCCGACGGCCACCAACAGCAGGAACAACAGCACCGCCAACGCGCCCCGCTTAGCCCCCAGAACCGTGCCGCACAGCATGACGCCCAGCGATTGCGCGGTGATCGGAACCCCTGCCAGCAGGTCAATCTTCGGCACCAGCCCCAGCACGGCAATCAGCGCTGCAAACAGTGCGATATGGGTGACATTGCGCTCCATCGGTCTCTCTTTCTATCCGTTATCGTTCTTTACAACCCGCCGCCATTACAACCCGCCGCGCGCACGCAAGGCTTCGGCCACATGGTCGGCGTCATCCAGCGCCATCAGCGTCGCCGGAAGCACAATCCGCCAGTTCGGCCTGCCTGATCTGCGCGCCCGCCAAGCCTCGGCCAAGCGTTCGGTCTTGTCCATAAGCACGGGGGTAAAGCGGATGGCAAGCGCAATTGCCACCGCCAACACCCGTGGCGCGAGGCCAACCTTGGCCAAAGGTGCTGCAATGCGTTCCACCACGGCGATCATATCATCCAGTCGTGTGGTCATCGTCACCAGATTGGCCAGCGCCACCGCGGTCAGCATTTTAAGGCCAATCCCGGCCCCGCGCGCGATATCGCCGCTCCAGACATGCCAGATCGCCAGCACCGCCAGAAACGGCCACAGCGGCCGCAGCATCCGTGCACCGTAGCTGGCAAAGCCTAAGCCGAAGCAAAGGTATAGCCCCGCCACCATGACCGCCGCCCCGCCAATCAGCGGCAGCTGCGTCAGCGGCAGCAGCAGCATGGTCACCACCGCCAGCACCGCAAGCTTTACCCCGGCGGGCAGGTGGTGCAGGGCGGTGTCAAACGGTGCGGTCAGCGTCAGCATCAATACCTCCCAGCCGGGCCATCTCGGCGGCAAAGGCGGCCAGAACGGCGGCGGCAGGACCATCTTGGTGGATCTCCCCGGCCTCGAGCCAGATCACACGGTCATAATCGGCCAACATTTCGGGATCATGGGTGATGGTGATCAACCGCTGCGGCAGGGCATGCAGGGCACGGGTCAGGCGGGTCTGGGTCGGCAGATCGAGGCCGGAAAACGGCTCGTCCAGCAGGATCGTCGCGGGCTGCATCGCCAGCACCGACATCAGGCACAGATAATGGCGCTGGCCTTGGGAAAGGGCGGCTACGGAAACGCTCGCCCAATGGGCGCGGCCGTGCTGGGTCAGGGTTTGCCGGGCGAGGGTGCGGGCACCTTCGTTGCTGCGGCCTTGTTGGCGC
>JBAVTI010000040.1:0-2468 GCA_049696055.1 Paracoccaceae bacterium
GATCATGCCGTAGACTTCGTGCTTGGTGCCTACGTCGACGCCGCGCATCGGATCATCCATCATCACGACCGGCGCGCGTGTTGACAGGGCGCGGGCGAACAACACCTTTTGCTGGTTGCCGCCCGACAGGGACAGGATCGGGTTGTTCATATCAGGTGTGCGGATTTCAATGCGCTCTTTCCAGTCTGCGCCGCGCCTGGCCTCGGCGGCATCCTGCAGCAGACCCCGACGTGACAGATCACCCAGCGACGCCACGCTCATATTTTTCAGAATGCTCCACAAATCGAAAATGCCGTTCTCGCGCCGATCACCGGCGACGAAGGTGACTGTAGGATTGCGGCTGGGCCACCATTTCGGGCTGTGGAGATCAAACAGCGCCAGCAACATCCGGGTCTGGCCGTGGCCGCCAAGACCAGCCAGGCCGACGACCTCGCCCTTGCAGGCGCGGAACGGCTGACCTTTTGCTAGGCGTAGTTCCAGCACCGGTTCGATGGCCGTTGTGCTGCGGCGGGCGGCGGCCTGATGCGGGATAGCACTGCCCATCGCCTCGACCAGTCCGGCGTGATCAAAGCCGCCCGCACCCCGTTCGGCAACGATCTTGCCGTCTTTCATCACCACGATGCGACTGGCGGTTTCGAGAATTTCATTCAGCATGTGGGAAATCAGGATCACCGCACCGCCGGTTGCCACAAAGCGGCGGACATGCGCCAAAAGCTGCGCTGCAAGCCCCGCATCCAGCGACGAGGTCGGCTCGTCCAGGATCACCAGCCGTGGCGGATGGCCTGCATCGGAAAACGCCAAGGCGATTTCAACCATCTGGCGCTGCGCAATCGACAGCGCTCCGACGGGGCCGCCGACATCAATGCCATGGTCGGGAAACACCGCATCGAGGCTGGCAGCAATGATTGCCCGCGCACGGGCACGCCAGACGAAGCCGCCTAGGTTGCGGTGCATGATACGGGTGTTTTCGACGATGGAAAGGTTCGGGCAAAGCGACAGTTCCTGAAACACACAGCGCACACCGCGACTGCGCGCCACGCCGATGCCATAGGGGGATAGCGGGGAGCTGTCGCCGAAAATCTCGCCCTGCTGTGGGGTGAGGCCGCCGTTGATCACCGCGACAATGGTGGATTTTCCGGCTCCATTATGGCCGACAAGACCAATACACTCGCCAGGCATTATCGCCAGCGACACACCGTCCAGCGCGCACACCTCACCAAAACGCACGGTGGCATTGGCGACTTCCAACACGGCGAGGGGCTGTGACAGGGGCAAAGCGGCATTCCAGTATAGGGCAGGATGCGGGCGACCTGCCCCAAGGGAGGCAAGGGGCAGGTCTGGGTACCAGCACGACAAGGCGCGCTGGCAGGGATGACGTTACTTGGTGGCGTCAATCACCGCGATCGCGTCGGCCTGGCTGTATTCTACGTTGGCAACGCCTCCGGCCTCGGTATTGGCCAGATTGGCCTCAAGGTTGTCTTGATCGATGCGCAGGAACGGCACGGTCAGGTCTTTCGGCACCTCTTTGCCATCCAGGATCTGCTGCGCCACCCAGAAAGCCAGCGTCGAGACACCAGGGGCAATCGACACCGACATGGTGGTATAACCGTTGGCATCCTTCTGCTCTTTCCACCACTTCAACTCGTCCTCGCGGTTGCCCATGACGATAGTCGGCATTTTACGGTCGGTAGCGGCAATCGCCTGCGCAGCACCATAGCCGTCACCGCCCTGCGTTACGACTGCGGTAATTTCGGGCAACGACGGCAAGATGCCGGCAACAGCCTTTTGCGCCACGTCTTGCGCCCAGTCGCCATGCACCGAACCGGCAATTTTGAACTGCGGGAATTGCGCGACGCCCTCGGCGATACCAGCCGAGATCTCGTCATCTACGAACACCCCGGCAAGGCCGCGGATTTCAAGCAAGTTGCCACCGGCTGGCATGACGCCTGCCAGGTACTCAACCTGGCTGCGGCCCATCTCTTTGAAGTTCACCGCTATGCGCCAGGCGCAGGGTTCGGTCACAATGCCGTCAAACGACACGACGGTAATTCCCGCATCACAAGCCTCTTTCACAGCGCCGTTCAACGCGGTGGGCGATGCTGCGTTGATAACGATGGCGTCATAGCCTTGCAGAATCATGTTCTGGATCTGGGCGGCCTGCTCGGTGGCTTGATTTTCCGCTGTGGTAAAGGCGTCGGCGGCAGCGACGGTGCCATCAGCCACTGCCGGGCCAGTAATCTTTTCCCAGCTGGTCAGCATGGCCTGTCGCCACGAGTTTCCTGCATAATTGTTTGAAAGGGCTATTTTTTTCGCCGAGGTCTCTGCCAAGGCAGGCACAGCAACGGCAAGGATCGTGGCCGAGGCCAGCAACATCGTTCTGGTATTCATGTCTCTCTCCCTAAGTGTGCTGCACGCATGGCAGCCTTGATGGCGCCCACCCGGGCGACCGAATTCCGCTTGTATTCCTG
>JBAVTI010000041.1:0-2281 GCA_049696055.1 Paracoccaceae bacterium
CTGTCGGATATCAACGTCGCCATCCTGTTCGTGTTCGCCGTCTCCAGCCTCGAGGTGTATGGGGTCATCATGGGTGGTTGGGCCTCGAACTCGAAATACTCGTTCCTTGGGTCGCTTCGTTCCGCAGCGCAGATGATCAGCTACGAGGTGTCGCTTGGCCTGATCATCATCGGCATCATCATCTCGACCGGTTCGATGAACTTTTCCGCCATCGTGGCGGCGCAAGACGGGTCTTACGGGCTGCTGAACTGGTACTGGCTGCCGCATTTCCCGATGGTCTTCCTGTTCTTCATTAGCGCCTTGGCCGAAACCAACCGCCCGCCGTTCGACCTGCCGGAAGCGGAATCCGAACTGGTCGCCGGTTTCATGGTCGAATACTCATCGACCCCCTACCTTCTGTTCATGGCTGGCGAATACATCGCCATCTTCCTGATGTGCGCGCTGATGTCGCTGCTGTTTTTCGGCGGCTGGCTGTCGCCAATTCCCGGCCTGCCTGACGGCTTTTTGTGGATGTTTGGCAAAATGGCGTTCTTCTTTTTCATGTTCGCCATGGTGAAGGCCATCGTGCCGCGCTACCGCTATGACCAATTGATGCGGATCGGCTGGAAAGTGTTCCTGCCAATGAGCCTCGGCTGGGTGGTTCTGATATCCTTCCTTGCAAAATACGAAGTATTCGGCGGCTTTTGGGCCCGCTGGACGATTGGGGGCTGATCATGGGTCCGGAACGCACAACCGACTATACCCGCGCCGCGAAATACTTCTTGATGGTGGATTTCATCAAGGGTTTTGGCCTTGGCCTCAAGTATTTCTTCGCGCCAAAAGCCACGCTGAACTATCCGCATGAAAAGGGGCCACTGTCGCCCCGGTTCCGTGGTGAACACGCGCTGCGCCGCTATGCCAATGGCGAAGAACGCTGCATTGCCTGCAAACTGTGTGAGGCGATCTGCCCGGCCCAAGCCATCACCATCGACGCCGAACCGCGCGATGACGGCAGCCGCCGCACCACCCGCTACGACATCGACATGACCAAATGCATCTACTGTGGCTTCTGCCAAGAGGCCTGCCCGGTTGATGCCATTGTCGAAGGCCCCAACTTCGAGTTTTCGACCGAGACCCGTGAGGAATTGTTTTACGACAAGGATCGCCTGCTGGCCAACGGCGACCGTTGGGAAGCCGAAATTGCCCGCAACCTAGAGATGGATGCACCCTACAGATGAGCGACGAATTCGCCAAGATGTTTGCCGCCATGATGGCGCAGGGGCAGGAAATGGCCAAGGCGTTTGCGCCCGCCATGGAAGGCATGGATGCAAAGGGCTTTGAGAAGCTGTTTCCGGCGATGCCAAAGGAAATGCTTGAGTTGTTCTTTGGCAAGACCTTCAACCCCGAAGGCCTCGACGCCCGCACCCGCTTTTTGGTGACCATCGCCGCCCTGACGGTTCTTGGTCCGCTCGGAGAGGCGCAGATGCGCGCAACGGTCAAGAACGCCTTGTCCGCCGGGGCCACCAAACGCGAGATCGCCGAAGTGATCTGGCAGATGAGCATGTTCGGCGGCCCGCCCGCCATGCAAAAGGGGCTGGAAATTGCCCAGTCCGTCTTCACTGAGTTCGAGGAGAAACCCGCATGACCATTGCAGCCTTGGCGTTTTACGCCTTCGCCATTGTCACTGTGACCGCTGGCCTGATGGTCACCGTCTCGCGCAACCCGGTGCATTCGGTGCTGTGGCTGATCCTGGCGTTCCTGTCGTCGGCGGGCCTGTTCGTGCTGCTTGGCGCGGAATTCGTCGCCATGCTGCTGATCATCGTCTACGTCGGTGCCGTCGCTGTGTTGTTCCTGTTTGTGGTAATGATGCTCGACATCGACTTTGCCGAACTGAAGGGCGAGATGGCGAAATACATGCCGCTCGCCTTGCTGATCGGCGTGATCCTGCTTTTGCAATTCGGTCTGGTGTTCGGCGCTTGGGTGCAGGCGGATGGTGCGCTTGGCCTGCGTCAGGCCGTCGCCCCCGATGCAGCCCAGGTGGAAAACACCCGCGCTTTGGGTCTGCTGATCTATGACAAATACATCCTTTTGTTCCAACTCGCCGGCCTGATCCTGCTGGTTGCGATGATCGGTGCCATCGTGCTGACCCTGCGCCACCGCAAAGACGTCAAACGCCAAAACGTGCTGCACCAGATGTGGCGCGATCCGGCAAAGGCGATGGAGTTGAAAGACGTGAAACCGGGGCAGGGGCTGTAATGCGAGTGCTCGTGGCCTCTATCGTTTTTGTTACGCTGGCATCCTG
>JBAVTI010000042.1:0-7452 GCA_049696055.1 Paracoccaceae bacterium
AAAAAACGCATGGCGGGTTTCACCGTCGAGGATCCGGCCGTGATCTTGCTTGGTCGCGAAACCATCCTGCGCGACGGCCAACGCGTGGGCTGGCTCTCATCGGGCGGCTTTGGCCACACCATTGGCAAGCCCATCGGTTATGGTTTTGTGCGCCACCCCGAGGGTGTCAGCGATGCTTTCCTGAACTCGGGGAACTACGAGCTGGAGGTCGCCTCGGAACGCGTGCCCTGCACCCTGCATATGGCCCCGTTGTTCGATCCGACCAACGCGCGGGTCAAGGCGTGAATGTATGGCGCAAAAACATACGTATAACATACGTTCAGCATACGCTTTAATCTGGGCTCTCCAGAACGGCCACCCAAATGGGCAGGGCGCAAAAGGCGGCGGGTTTCGGGCTTGGAAAAAGCATTTCTTGTGACGAATCGGTTTGTGGTTTTACCATCCGGTAAAAGAACAATCTTCAACAGGGACGGAGCAACGCCATGACCAAAGCCAATGCACGAAACCTCTCTCGCCGGGGCTTGCTGCTGCGCAGCGCTGCCCTTTTTGGCGCGGGCCTGATGCCTGTCAGATTGATGGCGCAAGACGTCATCAAAGTGGCCGGTATCTATACGGTTCCCGTTGAACAACAATGGGTTAGCCGTATCCACATCGCAGCCGAGGCCGCCAAAGCCGCAGGCAAGATCGACTATACCTATACCGAAAACGTCGCCAATACCGATTATCCGCGGGTGATGCGTGAATATGCCGAGGCAGGCGTGAAACTGATCATCGGCGAGATTTTTGGCGCCGAGGCTGAAGCCCGCGAAGTAGCTGCCGAATACCCCGATGTGGCTTTTCTGATGGGCTCGTCCTTCATGCCGGATGCGGCAGTGCCGAACCTTTCCGTGTTCGACAACTACATTCAAGACGCCGCGTATCTATCTGGAATCATTGCAGGTTCAATGACAAAAGGTAACATCGGCATGGTTGGCGGTTTCCCAATCCCCGAGGTCAACCGTTTGATGAACGCCTTTATGGCGGGAGCAAAAGAGATGAACCCCGACATCAAATTCCAGGTCAGCTTCATCGGGTCGTGGTTTGATCCGCCAAAAGCCAAAGAAACTGCCTTCGCCATGATTGAGGGCGGTGCCGACCTGCTTTACGCCGAACGCTTTGGCGTGTCGGATGCTGCCAAGGAAAAGGGCGTTCTGGCCATCGGCAACGTCATCGACACCCAGGCCGACTACCCCGACACCGTCGTCGCCTCGGCCCTTTGGCATTTTGAGCCGACCTTCAACAAAGCGCTGGACGCGGTGATGGGTGGAACCTTCAAAGCCGAAAATTATGGTGTGTTTTCAACGATGAAAGAGGGTGGCTGTTCGCTTTCACCCTTGGGCACCTTTGAGGGTAAAGTGCCCGAAGCCGCAACTAAATTGGTCGCAGAACGCGAAGCCGCGATCAAAGACGGCAGCTTTACCGTGACCGTGGATGACACCGAGCCAAAGTCATCGTGACGCCAAGCACCAAAAAGGCGCAGGAGGTTGTTCTGCGCCTTTCCGGTATCACCAAGCGTTTTGGCGCGCTGGTGGCGAATGATCATATCAACCTGACCCTGCACAAGGGTGAAGTCATTGCTTTGCTTGGTGAAAATGGGGCTGGCAAGACGACGTTGATGAACATTCTGTTTGGTCAATATCTGGCGGATTCCGGCGATATTTCGGCGTTCGGCAAGCCGCTTCCCCCCGGCAATCCGCGTGCCGCCTTGGCCGCTGGAATTGGTATGGTGCATCAGCATTTCACCCTCGCGGACCAATTGACAGTGCTTGAAAATATTCAACTGGGAACCCGATCGCTGTGGCGTCCCGGACTTGGCCGCGCAGACGCTTTGGCCCGCGTAAACGAACTTGGCCGTGCCTATGGTTTGACCGTGAACCCAAGTGCCAAAGTCGGCACTCTGACTGTGGGCGAGCGCCAACGTGTCGAAATTCTTAAGGCATTATATAGGGATGCGCGAATTCTCATCCTTGATGAACCCACTGCCGTTCTGACACCGCAAGAGGCCGATGACCTGTTTCACACGCTTCGGCTTGCCGTCGCATCCGGGCTTTCAATCGTCTTTATCAGCCATAAATTGCACGAAGTAATGTCCATTGCCGACCGATGTATCGTACTGCGTCATGGTAAAGTGGTGGGCGAAGTGGCGGCCCGGTTGACGGATCGCCACGCCCTTGCGACGATGATGGTCGGCGTGGAAGTGACGCCGCCAAAAGTGGCAGAAACGGTTGTCGGCCCCGCTTTGTTGCGGTTGGTCGATGTTTCGACCCCGAATGATGGGGCCGCGCCGGGATTGAAATATCTCAACCTTGATCTGCGCGCCGGTCAGATCGTGGGTTTGGCTGGCGTTTCGGGCAATGGGCAGGCCTTGGTTTCGGATCTGATTTCGGGCCTGATGCGCCCAAAAAATGGAAAAATAATCGTTTTAGATCAAGACGTAACTGATTGGTCGCCGCGTGCAGCGGTTGGCGCCGGCATTGCCCGTATCCCCGAGGATCGGCACAAGATTGGCACGATCGCCGATTTCAGCCTGACCGAAAACGCCATTCTCGAACGCTATGCTGACGCGCCTTTTAGCCGCCGGGGCTGGATGAATTGGCAGGCGGCCGAAGGGTTTGCACGCCAGATTATCGCATCCTACGACGTGCGCTGTCCTGGGCCGGGCGCGCATATTCGGGTGCTCTCGGGGGGGAACATGCAAAAACTGATCCTAGGTCGGGTGTTGGGCGCAGGTCCGAAAATCGTTCTGGCAAATCAACCGGTTCGCGGGCTTGATATTGGGGCGATTTCTTATGTGCATTCGCAGCTTTTGGCCGCAAGGGATGCTGGCGTTGCTGTCTTGCTGATATCCGAAGATCTGGATGAAATCATGGCGTTATCGGATGTAATTCATGTGATTTCCGAAGGTCGGTTGTCGCCCGCTTTTTCACGCGGAACCAAGTCTGCAGCGGATCTGGGGCTGTGGATGGCGGGACATGGATATGGCCAATCGGGGGCAATTCATGCGGCTTGAGTTGATCGCCAACCCCACAGCCTTGCGGCAACTTGGTCTTCCGCTGCTGGCTTTGGCGGCGACGGCCTTGGTGGCATCGGGCCTTGCCTTGCTGGCGGGCGCGGACCCATTCGCTACTTTGGGGCTGATTGCGCAGGGGGCGGTCGGGTCAAAATTTGCGGCTTTGGAAACCTTGAATCGGGCGACACCGTTGATTTTCACCGGACTTGCCGTGGCAGTGGCGTTTCGGGCCAAACTTTGGAATATCGGTGCCGAGGCGCAGCTTTACGCCGGGGCTGTGGTTACGGTGCTGTTGGGCACTGGTGCGATTGATGCGCCCATGGTCCTGCCGATCACCATTTTGGCGTCCATGGCGGCAGGCGCGCTGGTTCTGCTTGGGCCGGTGGTGATGAAAACCCGCCTTGGCGTAGACGAGGTTGTGACGACTTTGCTGATCAATTTCATCATGTTGCTACTGGTGTCCTACCTTTTGGAAGGTCCAATGAAGGACCCGGCTGGGATGGGATGGCCAAAATCAACGGCCCTGATCAAAGAGGCGCGGCTGCCAAGAATCGCCGAGGGGTTGCGGCTGCATTGGGGCTTTGGCCTGGCGCTGATCTCGGCTGGTTTGGTTTGGGTGATCCAGACCCGCACGACGCTGGGGTATGAAATAAGGGCTGTGGGTTTAAACGCCAAAGCTGCTCGGTTTGCCGGAATACCCGTAAACACTGTGCTGGTTAAGACGGCGCTGCTGTCGGGTGGCTTGGCCGCGCTTGCCGGGTTTTCCGAAGTGGCAGGGCTAAAGGGGCACCTCAGCCTCGATCTGTCGCCCGGATTTGGATACGCGGGCATCATCGTGGCGATGTTGGCGATGCTCAATCCTTTGGGCGTCGTGGTGTCCGCGGTGTTCGTGGCGGGGATATTCGTCGGGTCAGACAGTATGAGCCGAAGCGCCGGGGTGCCAACCTATGTGGCCGACATACTGTTGGCGGTGGCGTTGCTTTTCATGGTGCTGGCGATCAAGCTTAGCCGGTATCGGGTGGTGCGCGGATGATGGAAATCCTTGATATACTGCTGCAAACCAGTTTCTGGGCGGCCGCGATCCGCATTGCCAGCCCGCTGATCTTTGCCACGATGGGCGAGTTGATTTGCGAAAGGGCCGGGGTGCTGAACCTTGGCATTGAAGGCATCATGGTCATCGGAGCGTTTACCGGCTGGATGGCGGTTTACCTTGGCGCGGGGCTTTGGGCGGGCGTGTTTGTGGCCATGGCTGCGGGCATGTTGTTTGGTCTTTTGCATTCGATTCTGGTCGTGCCCTTCGGGTTAAGCCAGCATGTGGTGGGGTTAGGTGTCACGCTGCTTGCCACTTCGATCAGCTCTTTTGCCTATCGCCTGATCCTGCCCGAGGTGACAAGCCCACCGAAAATTGAACCGTTCGCCGTTTGGGAAGTACCAATGTTGTCGGGCATCCCTTTGATCGGAAAGGCGTTCTTTGCCCAAACCCCGTTGACTTACGCGGCCTTTCTGACAGCGGCGCTTGTAGCGGCGATCCTGTACCGCACACCACTTGGCTTGGCACTTCGCGCTGCGGGCGAAAATCCGCAGGCATTGGCCGCACAAGGGCTTTCCGTCACTGGCCTGCGGATGGGGGCGGTGATTGTGGGGTCGGGGTTGATGGCGGTGGGCGGGGCGTTCCTGACGCTATCTGCGTTCTCGAGTTTCTTCTTTGAGATGGTCAACGGTCGCGGTTGGATTTGCATAGCTTTGGTGGTGTTTGGCGCGTGGCGCCCCGGCAAAGCGGTGTTGGGGGCACTGTTGTTTGCAGCCTTTGATGCGCTGCAGGTGCGATTGCAGCAGACCTCGATGGGGGCGCTGGTGCCATATCAGCTATTTCTGACGCTGCCCTATGTCCTTTCCATTCTGGCGCTGATCTTGATGTCAAAGCGGGCCGAGGTGCCCGGCGCATTGATGGTGCCGTTCAACAAGGGGGAACGCTGATGTTCGATCTGATGATAAAAGGCGGATCGATGCCAGACGGCTCGGTGGCGGATATCGGGATTAGGGGGGATCGGATTGCCGCCGTGGGTCAGTTAGACGCGCAGGCAGGGCGGGTGATTGACGCCACAGGTGATCTGGTCAGCCCGCCGTTTGTGGACCCGCATTTTCATATGGATGCCACGCTAAGCTACGGAAAACCAAGGGTAAACACCTCTGGCACACTGTTGGAAGGCATCTCCCTTTGGGGTGAACTGCGTCAGATTGCGACGGTCGAAGACATGGTGGATCGTGCGCTCACGTACTGCGATTGGGCGGCGTCGATGGGGTTGCTGGCCATTCGCACCCATGTGGACACCTCGCCTGATCATCTGCGCGGTGTCGAGGCGATGTTAGAGGTGCGACGCCTGGTTGCGGGATACATCGACCTGCAACTGGTGGCCTTTCCGCAAGACGGGCTTTATCGTAACGCAACGGGCCGGGCAAACCTGATCCGTGCCTTGGATATGGGCGTCGATGTGGTGGGCGGTATTCCACATTTTGAACGCACGATGCCGGATGGGGCTGAATCGGTGCGCGATCTGGCCCGTGTCGCTGCGGATCGCGGATTGATGCTGGATCTGCATTGTGACGAATCCGATGATCCGGAATCCCGCCACGTTGAAACCCTTGCCGCCGAGGTTACGCGCCATGGTTTAGGCGCGCGGGCCGCAGGCAGCCATTTGACCTCGATGCACTCGATGGACAACTATTATGTTTCGAAACTGCTGCCGTTGATTGCCGAGTCTGGCATGACGGTCATTCCTAATCCATTGATAAACATCACTCTACAAGGGCGACACGATACCTTTCCAAAACGCCGGGGCCTGACACGGGTCAAGGAAATGCAGGCGCTTGGTATCACCGTCGGCTGGGGGCAAGACTGCGTTTTGGACCCTTGGTACAGCCTTGGCACGGCGGACATGCTGGATGTAGCTTTCATGGGCCTTCACGTCGCGCAAATGACGCATCCGGCAGAAATGGCGCGGTGTTTTGATATGGTCACCACCCAGAACGCTCGCATCATGAACCTGTCTGGCTATGGGCTAAATGTGGGCGATACGGCATCACTTGTGGTGCTGGATGCAGGCAATACAGTCGAGGCTTTGCGGCTGCGTCCTGACCGTTTGGCAGTGGTATCGAAGGGCAAGGTTATCGTTGAACGCGCCCGCAATGACGCACGGCTATCGTTGCCGGGGCGGCCGCAAACGGTGCGTCGGCGCCATCTGGCGCAGATATGACACCCCCCTCTTGCGAAGGGGGTGACGGATTTATTGCAGAAGATCCGTCCAGACCTTGGTCACAAGATCTTGTGCCGCAGGCGAGCAGGTGCGGGAAAACTCGACAGGAACCGTTGGAAATAATTCCGGCGCATTTTCTGGCGTGTATTTCGCTTGCGTCAGATCCAGTGCAACCGGCGAGGAATGGCCGTAATAGTTATACTGTATCGTGGCGTTTTCCGGTGTGCTCATGAAATCCATGAAGGCGCGAGCGGCATCCACATTGGCCGCGCCCACAGGTACCACCATAGAGTCAAGCCAGCCCACCAGACCTTCTTTTGGCATGGCATACTCGATCTTTGCACCGTCATTCGCGCGGGTTTTCATCGAATTGCCGTCCCACCAGAAATGCGCCGCTACTTCGCCGCCACCGATGCGGTTTTCAATATTATCAGAGGTATAGGCGACAACATCGGGTTTTTGCGCCACCAACAAATCCAGCACCTTTTTCATTTCCGCCGGATCTTCGGAACAGAAAGGCACACCTAGGAAAAGCTGTGCGGCACCTACGACCTCGTCGGGGTAAGACAGGCTGGCAAGCTTGCCTTTCAGTTCGGCCGGGGGGGTAAAGAATACGGCCCAACTGTCAACCGGCCCCTGATACTGATCTCGGTTCACAGTGAAGCCTGCGGTTCCATAGGCAAGCGGTATGGAATATTCGTTGGTTTCATCCCACCATTGCCCCCGCCATTTTGGGTCAACCTGCTGGAATGCCGCCAACTCATGGGCGTCGATGTCCTGCAATAGCCCGCTATCCACCATGATTTTTACAAAGTGCTGCGACGGGGTGACTAGGTCGTAACCCGATGATCCGGCTTGTAATTTCGTCAGCAGGTCTTCATTGGAATTGAAGCCATCAATGGCCACCTTGATGCCGGTTTCGGCCTCGAATTTGGTGATCAGATCGGGGGCAATCGAGTCTGACCAAGCATAGATGTTCAGCGCACCCTCGGCTTGGGCGACCCCAGTCAGGGCCAGCAGCGCTGTTGTGGCTAGAATAGTTCGTTTCAGCATGATTGGACTCTCCTGTCGGTTATGTGTGTTCTTCTGGGCGGTTTGATCGGAAGGTGATCATCAGTGCGATGGTGGCAAGAGCCAGCGACGCAAAAA
>JBAVTI010000043.1:0-16511 GCA_049696055.1 Paracoccaceae bacterium
GTCACGGCGAAATGGTCGGGCAGAAAGCCAATATAGGCCCCCGACAACAGCAAGAGCAGCGTGCCTTCCATATGGGCGGTCTCGGCGCTCCAGCGGAAGTCGATGCCACATAACGGGGCTTCCAGCATATAAGACCTTCCGGCAAAGGCCTGGGCTGCAAGCACGTCTGGCGTTAATGCGGAATCGGCTGTGGCGAACAAGGGATGGTCTTGACCACAATAGAGATTCTGGGTTTCTGAAAAGATGTCGACGGCGCGCATCTGGGAAAGATGCGGTTGTTCGGGCATCAGCACGATGTGGTATCGACCGCTCATGATGCCCTGTGACAACACTTGGGGCGCGGCGATATCAATGTCCAGATGCACGCGGGGGGCAGTTTCGGCAAAGGCCTTGAACGCGGCCTTGAGGTTAAGTTTCTCGTTCGAAATCATGGCGTCCACTGTCCCGAAGGTCAGGCGCCCGGTCAATTCGCCAAGCGCATCGCCGACGGCACCCTGAAAGCGTTCGATCGACCCGAACAGGTCAAGCACCGCCAGATGGATCTTCTTGCCTTCGACCGTCAGGTAAAACCCGCTGCGACCGCGTTCGCACAGCCGGACCCCAAGCCGTTCTTCCAGGTGCCGCATATGGGCCGAGATGGTGGTTTGACTCATCCCGAGGCTGGCTTGCGCGGCAGAAAAGCCGTTGCACCGCACGATTTCGCCAAAGATCCGCAGCAAGCGCAGTTCGATGTCGCTAAGCGCGCTTTTCTTCAGAGGGCGGGTGATCGGGTGGGTGGCCATACATTGGAATTTACACAAGTAAACATGAAAACATAGCTATTCTTTGAATGAACAGTCGCAGGCATGTTTTCCATGTATCCAAGACAAGGGGAAAGCCATGGCGGAAAATTCGTATGATAGCGGGCGCCTGAACCTGCCCTTTGTCGGCATCTGCACGTTTGGCAAAAGCCCGTATCAGCCCGATTGGGACCATATCGACGCCGATGTGGCGATTCTTGGGGCACCGTTTGATTTTGGCACCCAGTGGCGGGCGGGTGCGCGGTTTGGGCCGCGGGGTATTCGCGAAGCCTCGACCCTGTTCTCGTTTGGCCATGGCGGGGCGTATGATCACGAAGACGACGTGACCTATCTGCCTGCGGGGCAAGTGCGGATGGTGGATCTTGGCGATGCCGATATCGTGCATACCGATACCGAAACCAGCCATGCCAACATCGAATTCGGCGTGCGCAAGATCCTTGAGGCCGGGGCGTTGCCGGTGGTGCTGGGGGGCGATCATTCGATCAACATCCCCTGCATCAACGCCTTTGCCGATGATTGCGCCAAGAACGGCCCGATTCATATCGTGCAGATCGACGCGCATCTGGATTTTGTCGATGTGCGGCATGGCGTGCGTTATGGTCATGGCAATCCGATGCGCCGGGCGGCAGAAAAGCCTTATGTAACCGGGCTTTCGCAACTGGGCATTCGCAATGTCTCGTCCACCGCAAAGGATGGCTATGACGCCGCCCGCGCGATGGGTGCGGATATCCTTTCGGTGCGCCAGATCCGCAAGCTGGGCATTGACGCGGTGCTGGAGCGGATACCCGCCGGCGCGCGGTATTATGTGACGATTGATATCGACGGCTTTGACCCCTCGATTGCACCGGGCACGGGCACGCCGTCGCATGGGGGGTTCATCTATTACGAAGTGTTGGAACTGCTGGCGGGTCTGTGCAAACGCGGACCGGTTGTTGGCATTGATCTGGTCGAAGTGGCGCCGGATTACGACCATTCAGGTTGCACCACGACCCTTGCCGCACAGGTGTTGATGAACCTGATTGGCCGCGTGATGCACGCGCGCGGGGTGTAACACATGGGCCGGGTATCCTATGATTTCAGCGGCGAGAAGGTACTGGTTACCGGGGCCAGCCGTGGCATTGGCTTTGCGGTGGCGCGCGGTTTTGCGCGGGCGGGGGCAGAGGTTACGGTTCTGTCGAGTGGCGCGGGCATTCATCAGGCAGCAACACGGATTTCGGAAGAGACCGGGCGGCCTTGCCGGGCGCTGGAATGCGACATCACCGACAGTAAAGCAGTGAAGGCCGCACTGTCGGGGCTGGACCGCATTGACGTGTTGGTCAACAATGCCGGGTTGGAACGGATCACGCCGCTGCTTGATCCTGATGATGCCGTTGAGGACACCTTTCGCCGCATCACCGATATCAACATCAATGGCACGTTTTACGTCACCCGCCATGCCGCCCCAAAGATGGCGGCGGGCGGGCGGATCATCCTGACCGCCTCGATCTGGAGCCGGGTCGTGGTGGCGGAGTTTTCGGCCTATATCGCCTCGAAACACGCCAATCTTGGCTTTACCCGGGTGATGGCGAAAGAGCTGGGGCCAAAGGGTATTCGCGTAAACGCCGTCTGCCCCGGTTGGGTGCGCACCGAGGCCGCAATGCTGTCGCTGCAAAACATGTCTCTGCGCACCGGGCGCAGCGAGGCCGATCTGCTGGCCGAGATTGTGGGCGCGCAGGTTCTGCCGGGGCTGTTGGAGCCCGACGATATGGTGCCGCTTTATCTGTTCCTTGCCTCGGACGGGGCGCGCGATATCACCGGGCAGGCGCTGATGCTGGATCGTGGCGAGGTCATGGCATGAGCCGGGTTTTGATCACCGGCGCTGGGCGTGGCATTGGGGCCGCCTGTGCGCGGGCATTTGCGGCGACGGGGGCGCGGCTGGCGTTGGCGGATCTGGCGGCACCTGAAGCCACGGCTGAAATGGCACGCCAAGCCGGGGCTGCAGAGGCGATGGCGCTGAGCTGCGATGTTGCCGATGCTGATGCGGTGGCCGCGATGGCAGCAAGGGTTCAGGCGGCATTTGGCGGGCTGGATGTGCTGGTGCATTGCGCCGGTATCATCCACGATGCCCCGTTGCTTCACACGCCGATTGCCGATTTCGACCGGGTGATTGCGGTTAATCTGCGCGGCAGTTTTCTGGTTGGTCAGGCCGCGATCCGCATGATGACAGGCACGGCGGAATTGCCGTCGCGGGTGATCCTTATTGCCTCGGATATGGCCTATTACGGGCGCGAAACCTTTTCGCCCTATGTCGCCTCGAAACATGCTGTGCTGGGGCTGACCCGGTCTTGGGCCAAGGAATTTGCGCCGCGCATTCTGGTGAACGCGCTGTGCCCCGGCCCGATTGATACCGAAATGCTGGGTGCCGCCCACATGAGCCCCGAGTGGCGGGCCAAGGAATTGGCCATTCCGCTTGCGCGGTTTGGTCAGCCCGAAGAAGTTGCCCGGCTGGCGCTGTTTCTGGGCGGGGAAGGCGGTGCCTATATCACCGGCCAAGGCATCGGCATCAATGGCGGGAGCATCATGCCATGATCCGCAACCCTATTCCGTGGCCGAACGGTGCGCGCTGTGCAGCCTGTGTGACCTTTGACATGGATGCCGACAGCCTTGTGCATATCGGCCATCCCACCGATGGCCACAGCCGCGTGTCGGCGATTTCGATGCTGCATTATGGGCCGAAAGTGGCAATCCCGCGCATCGTTGACAGCTATGCAGCGCTTGGCATCAAGCAGACGTTTTTCATCCCGGCCTGGTGCATCGAGACCTACCCGCAAGCGGTCGAGGCGATTCTGAAGGGCGGCCATGAGATTGCCCATCATGGTTTTCTGCATGAACACCCGCGCGAATTGACAGACGAGCAAGAGGAATACTGGCTTGATCGTGCCATCGAGGTAATCGTCAAGGCTACGGGCCAACGCCCGCGCGGCTGGCGCGCACCGCTTTACAACTTTTCGCATCGCTCGGCTGATCTGCTGGCGGCGCGTGGATTTGTGTATGACGCCTCGCTGATGGGCGATGATCAGCCGTATTTGTTGGACTGCGCCAAGGGGCGGCTGGTCGAATTGCCGTCGCATTGGGGGTTGGATGACTGGCCGCAATATGTGCAGTCGATGGATCTGAATTACATGATGCCGATCCGCGCGCCCGAACAGGGGTTGGCGGCGTTTCAGCAGGAATTCGAAGCGAGTTACGCCTATGGCGGGCTTTGGGTGCCCGTGGTGCATCCCTTTGCCACCGGGCGGCTGGCGCGCTGGCACGTCTGGCACCGCTTTCTGGAGGGGCTGCAAAGCCGGGGTGACGTGTGGTTTGCGCCGATGGAAGCGATTGCTGCGCATGTGTTGAGTGTGGTGGCCAAAGGCGAATGGGCACCCCGCATCGACCGGCTGCCCTACTATACCGAACCGGTGAAAGTGCGCTGACTGTGGCCGGGTTTGCCGCCGCATTCCGCAGATAAAGCAACGAAAATCAAGGGCTGACCGCGGGTTACGCGGCGATAGGGGAGGGACGAAAATGAACGACCAAGACAAGGCCTGGCAGGCCGAAATCGACCGCCGCGCCAAAATATATGACGATATCGACGCCCGTGACGCGTGGCAGGGCCGGATGGGCGCCACCGATTATCTGGGGTTGCTGGCGCTGAGTGTGGTGCTGGTTGCCGGATTCTGGATCTGGGGGAACTGACATGGCACAAGAGCAATCTGATTTCACGGCCGCCGCTGAACGCGGTGACGCGCCGTTGTTGCCCTCGGAACGGCTTTGGGGGTTTTGGGAGTTTACCTACGCCAACGCGGCACTGGCCATTGCCACCTGGGCCTTCCTGATCGGCGGCGCAGTGGGTCTTTTCGTTGGCCCAAAAGAGGGCATCGCCGCCATTGTCATCGGCAATATCATTGGCGTGGTGCTTACGGCCCTTGCCACCTGTAGTGCGACCGGAAAATACGGCGTCGAGCAATTTGTGTTGCTGCGCAGCCAGTTTGGCACCAGCGGCAGCCGCCTTGTCTATTTCCTTGCGGTGATCTTTCTGACCATGGGTTGGCTTGCGGTTCTGGCGATGATGTTTGGCCGTTCGATTGACGGCATGACGGCAATGGTCGGCGGCGGCGAGACGTCGCCCATGGGCATCAAGATGATGATCGCGGCGGTTGGGGCGATTGCGCTGACCTGGTTCATCGTTGCCAAAGGCCCGACGTCGATCAAGGTCTTCAACATGATCGTGTCGCCCGCGCTGGTGCTTTTGATGGGCGTGATGCTGTATCTGATTTTCCAGCATAACTCGTTCGCCGATCTGATGGCCCTGCCTGCAATTGATCCGCCGTTTGAAGACAAGCAGCTGAATTTCATCATCGCCATTGAGGTGAATTTGGCGGCGGGCTTTTCCTGGTGGCCCTATATTGGCAACCTGGCCCGGCTGACCAAGACTGAACGCACGGCGGTATGGCCCAATATCCTTGGCATCTTTGGCGCGGCGGCTTTGGGTGAAGTGGTGGGTCTGCTGGGTGCGGTGGCGATGGCCGACAGCGATCCGACAATCTGGATGACCAAAGTCGGCGGCGTGGCTGTGGGCGTGATCGCGCTGGGCTTTGTGGCCTTTGCCAACATAACCTCGATGGCGAACATCCTTTACACGTCGATTGTGGGCCTGCGTCAGGTGGGAACCGAAAGCATCCGGCGTATCCGCTGGGAGATTATTCTGGCGCTGTTCTGCGTTATCCCGGTGATCCTCGTGCTATTCTTTCCGGGGATGTATGATGGGTTCTTTATCTTCCTGGTCTGGACCTCGGCCCTGAACAGCGCCTTGGCCGGTATCGGGATCGCTGACTACTTTTTCCTGCGTCACCAAAAGCTTGATCTGCGCGCGCTTTATGGCCCGCAAGCCAGTTCGCCCTACAATTTTGTGGGTGGGTTCAACCCGATCGGATTGCTGGCCCTTGCTGTTGGCGTGATCGTCTATGTCGGCGTGTTCAACCCGCAAACTTTGGCCAATGCAACGGCGTTCAAATATCTGACCGCGTCGATCCCGTCGTGCCTTGCGGCGGGGCTGGTGCATTACGTGCTGACCAAGATGTTCGCACAGGCCCAGGGCTGGGGTGCCTACCCCAAGCGCTAGGTCAACTGATCCACGGGCAAGGGCTGATCGGCCCTTGCCCGCCCAAAGCCCAGGTTCAGACAGGAGCACCCTATGCAAGACACCTTCGACTATATCATCATCGGTGCAGGCTCGGCTGGATGCGTTCTTGCCAATCGGCTAAGCGAAGACCCTGACGTTTCGGTGCTGGTGCTGGAATTTGGCGGCAGCGACCGCAGTATTTTCATTCAGATGCCAACCGCGCTGTCGATCCCGATGAATGGCACCAAATACAATTGGCGCTATGAAACCCTGCCCGAACCGGGGCTGGAGGGCCGCCGAGTGCATTGCCCGCGCGGCAAGGTGTTGGGCGGGTCTTCCTCGATCAATGGGTTGGTCTATATGCGCGGACATCCCCGCGATTTTGACGAATGGGAGGCCTCTGGCGCGCAGGGCTGGGGCTATGCCGATTGCCTGCCGTATTTCCAGAAGGCCGAAAGCTGGGCCGAGGGCGCGGACAGCTATCGGGGCGGCGAGGGCCCGCTGGCCACCAATGCCGGTAACAAGATGAAAAACCCGCTTTACGGCGCTTTTGTCGAGGCTGGCCACGAGGCGGGCTATATCAAGACCGAAGATCCCAACGGCCATATGCAAGAGGGCTTTGGTGCCATGCACATGACGGTGAAGGATGGCGTGCGCTGGTCTACGGCGAATGCCTATTTGCGCCCGGCGTTGCACCGGCCCAACCTGAAAGTCGTCACCCATGCCATGACCCGCCGCATCCTGTTGACCGATAAGCGCGCGACGGGTGTCGAATACGAATGGGATGGCAAGACCCACACCGCCACCTGTCGGCGTGAGGTTGTGGTGTCGGCAGGCCCCATCGGTTCGCCGCATCTGTTGCAACGCTCGGGTATCGGGCCGGGGGCGGTGCTGGCGCAGGCTGGGGTTGCGGTTTTGCACGATCTGCCCGGCGTGGGCGAGAACCTGCAAGACCATGCCGAGGTTTACATTCAATACGCCTGCAAAGAGCCGATTACCTTGAATGGCAAGATGGGGCTGTTTGCCAAATTCCTGATCGGGGCACAGTGGTTTTTCTTTAAAAGCGGGCTGGGGGTCAGCAATCATTTCGAATCCGGCGGCTTTATCCGGTCGGACAAAGCATTGGCCTGGCCCGATATTCAGTTCCACTTTTTGCCTGCCGCGATGCGCTATGATGGTAAAAAGCCGCTAAAGGGCCATGGGTTCATGGTGCTGACCGGGCCAAACAAACCCAAGAGCCGGGGATTTGTGCGCTGCCGCAGCGCCGACCCGCATGACCACCCCGATATCCAATTCAACTATCTTGACCGCGAGGAAGATCGGGCAGGCTTTCGTCGTTGTTTGCGCCTGACGCGTGAAATCATCGCTCAGCCAGCGATGGATCGTTATCGCGGCGAAGAGATTGCGCCCGGTGCCGATGTGCAGACCGATGAACAGATTGATGCCTTTGTGCGGGAGACATTGGAAAGCACCTATCATCCCTGTGGCACCTGCCGGATGGGCGAGGATGCGATGGCGGTGGTCGATAGCCAGTTGCGGGTGCGGGGCATTGAGGGTTTGCGGGTGATCGACAGTTCGGTTTTTCCGACCGAACCGAACGCCAATCTGAACGCGCCGACCATCATGCTTGCCGAACGCGCCGCCGATATGCTGCGGGGGCGCCCGCTTTTACCAGCCTCGAATGCCGAGGTAGGTATTGCCCCCGGAACTGGGGTTACCCAGCGCAGCAGCATGCCAAAACGGCAGGTCAATCGGTAGTGCGGTTTGCGTTCAATCTGACACAGGCGCATCACAATTCGCGCAGGTCTTGGCGCGAATTGTGATTCAAGATAAACGCAAACCGCTTTGGCGTTGGGGGCCGGTCTTGGTGGCGGCCCCGGTTCGCGATCATCCGCCGCCGCCTTGCGACACGGACATGAAGGCGCGAAAAACCGCGGCGGCGGGCGATAGCGCATGGGCGCGGTTCCATGCAAGGCCGACATCCATGCTGGGAATATCTTCGACCAACATCCGCAGTTCGATGCGTTGCCCTTCAAGCGACCATGGACGGTAAACCATGTCTGACAGGATGGTAACGCCCATGCCCGCCGCCACCATGGAACGCACGGCTTCGACCGACGAGGTGGCAAAGGCCACGTTGGGGGTCATGCCCGCCTTTTCCCAATAGCGCCCGGCGGTCTGCCCGGCTTCGTCTACTGTCAGCATGATGTAAGGTTCGCGTGCGACGTCGGCCAAGGCTACGGTTGGCTGCTGTAACAGCGGATGTTCAGACGGTAACCAAAGCCTGCGGCGGGATCGAAACAGGGTTTCATGCTCTAACCCGCCCTGATCCGCCAGGTTCGAGACCAGCATCATCGCCAGATCAAGTTTGCCCTCGGCCAATTCATCCTCGATGGCGGTGCGGGGAAGTTCGATCATCTCAAGCGCGATGCCCGGATAGATGCGGCGAAAGCGTGCGTAGTGCCGGGCCATGAAATACCCCGCCACCGTATAGGTTACCCCCAACCGCACCCGCCCGGTGACCCGCGCCCCTTCGCCCAGCGGGCTGCGTTCGGCATCCTCGACCGCCGCCACGATCGACCGCGCGTGGTTCAGGAAACGCGCGCCTTCCGGGGTTACCGAAACCCCTGCGGGAGTACGCTCGAACAGACGGGCGCCAAGCTGGGCCTCCAGCTGTTGAATGGCGGCGGTGACGGCAGATTGCGAGATGTTCATCTCCATCGCCGCATGGCTGATCTGCCCGGTTTCGGCGGCAGCGATGAAATATCGAACCTGTCGTAATGTCAGCGCCATGCAGCCCCACCCGTATATCTGATTTATCAATACACTGATCAAAATTTTACAATTTTACAATATGGCAGACTCACCCCACCATCCCGGTACAGCCGAATGTTGCGGGGGGATCATGGCCGTCACCATCAATTGCGATATGGGCGAAAGTTTTGGGCTATACCGAATGGGGGATGATGCGGGCATGATGCCGCTGATCCATATCGCCAATGTCGCCTGCGGTTTTCACGCGTCTGATTTCAACCATATGCGCACCACGGTTCAGCTGGCGAAACAGCATGGGATCAAGGTGGGCGCGCATCCGTCGTTGCCCGATCTGCAAGGCTTCGGGCGGCGCGAAATGAAGATGGGCCGCGAAGAAATGGCCAATTGCCTGATCTATCAGATCGGGGCTTTGACGGGGTTTTTGCGCGCCGAGGGCATGGCGCTAAACCATATCAAACCACATGGCAGCCTGTATGGCATGGCCGCCCGACAAGAAGATATTGCCCATGCGGTTTGCGACGCTGCCGATATTTTCGGCGTGCCGCTGCTGGGAATGACCGGAACGCTGCACGAGACGATCTATCCGGCGCGCGGCCATGGTTTTGTGGCCGAGTTTTACGCCGATCTGGATTATCGTGCGGATGGTAGTCTGATTGTGACGCGCGAGCACGAAGCCAAAGATCCCGCCCTGATGGCCGCGCGCTGTGTGCGGGCGATTGTCGATGGCAAGGGAACCGCGGTCGATGGCAGCGATATCGACGTGCGTTGCGATAGTATCTGCATTCATTCTGACACGCCCAATGCGCTGGATATTGCCCGCGCCGTTCGCACCGCCGTCGCCCCCTATATCGCCTGACAGGAGCCACCGATGACCCAGATACGCTCGCCGCTACCCGGCACCTTTTACCGCAGTTCCTCGCCCGCTACCCCGCCTTTCAAAGCCGATGGTGATGCCGTTGCCGTGGGCGATGTCATCGGGTTGATCGAGGTGATGAAATCATTCCACGAAGTGAAATCCGAGGTGGCGGGCAAGAACATCCGCTTTGTCACCGACAACGAAGACCCGGTAATGGCGGGCGCGGTTCTGGCGGAGCTAGAGTAATGCTGAGAAAGCTGCTTGTCGCCAATCGGGGAGAGATCGCGGTGCGGGTGATCCGTGCCGCGCGCGACCTGGGAATAGCGACAGTGGCCGTCTATTCCGATGCCGACGCCACGGCGCTGCATGTGCAAATCGCCGATGAAGCGGTGAATATTGGCCCCCCTGCGGCGAAGAAAAGCTATCTGAACATTGCGGCAATCCTGAAGGCCGCCGTTGATACCGACTGTGACAGTATCCACCCCGGTTACGGCTTTCTGGCGGAAAACGCGGGCTTTTCCGATGCGGTTACGGCGGCCGGACTGATTTTCGTCGGGCCGTCGGGCGATGCGATCCGGCTGATGGGCGATAAGGTGGCGGCGCGGGGGGCAGCACATGCTGCGGGCGTGCCGGTAGTGCCGGGGTCAATGGGCCGCGTTGGCAATATTGATGCCGCCCGGCATGTGCTGATTGACACCGGTTTTCCGGTGATGATCAAGGCGGCTGCGGGCGGGGGTGGTCGTGGTATCCGCATTGCCACTAACCTGATCGAATTCGAACAGGCCTTTCCGCAAGCCGAAGCCGAGGCGCTGGCCGCCTTTGGTGATGGCGGTCTTTACATGGAAAAGGTGATTGCACAGGCGCGCCATATCGAAGTGCAGATCCTTGGCGACGGCACCGATGCCATTCATTGCTTTGAACGCGAATGTTCTCTGCAGCGCCGCCGCCAGAAGGTTTGGGAAGAAGCCCCCTCGGGTGCGCTTTCTGATCGGGTGCGCGATCAGCTTTGCGCCTCGGCTGTGGCATTGGCGCGGGCGGTTGGATATTCGGGCGCGGGCACGGTTGAATATCTTTACGATGATCAGGCAGACCGCTTTTATTTCATCGAGATGAACACCCGTATTCAGGTTGAACATCCCGTTACGGAAATGATCACCGGCATTGATCTGGTGGCTGAAATGTTGCGCATTGCCGGGGGCGAGCCGTTGCGGCTGCGCCAATCTGATATCGTGGTGCGCGGCCATGCCATCGAGGTGCGGATCAACGCCGAAGACCCCGCACGCGATTTTGCGCCGTTTCCCGGCACGGTGGGCGATCTGCGTCTGCCCGGTGGCCCCGGTGTGCGGTTTGATAGCATGCTTTACCCCGGCTATACCGTGCCGCCGTTCTACGACTCGTTGTTGGCCAAATTGATTGTGCATGCGGAAACCCGCGAGGCGGCGATCACCCGTTTGCAGCGCGCCCTGTCTGAATTGCAGATCGACGGCCTGAAAACCACCAAACCGCTGTTTATCGCCCTTGCCGCCGATCCATCGGTGCAAGCGGGCGATTTTCATACCCGCTGGCTGGAAGGGTGGCTGGAAATCCATGCTGGCCTGCTGATCCCTGAACTTGAACCATAGGAGTGCCCATGTCGATTCGTTTCACATTCGGCGGGGATGAGCACATCTTCGCAGAAGTCTCGGAAGAGATGTCGCTAGAGGCGTTTTTCACCAGCCTGTCACTGACCAATGCGGTCAAGCAAGCAAGGATCAAGGGCGTGACCGAAATATGCCCGGCCAACGCCAGCTTTCAAATCAAATATGATCCCGATCAGATCAAACCCAATGACCTGCTGCGGGAACTGCAGTCGATGGAGGGGGCGGCGTCTAAATCCGACGCCACCCTGAAAACCCGGATCATGGAGATCCCGGTTTATTACCAAGACCCCTGGACCCATGAAACCCTGATGCGGTTTCGCGAGCGCCACCAAGACCCATCCGCTACCGATCTGGAATACGCCGCTGCGGTGAACGGTCTTGGAACGGTGGAGAATTTCATCGAAGCCCATTCCAGCCAGCCGTGGTTCGTCTCGATGGTGGGTTTTGTGGCGGGCCTGCCGTTCCTATACCAAATGGTCGAGCGCAAACGGCAGTTGCAGGTGCCGAAATATCTGCGCCCCCGCACCGATACCCCCAAGCTGACCATTGGCCACGGCGGCTGCTTTTCGTGCATTTATTCGGTGCGCGGTGCGGGTGGCTATCAGATGTTCGGCGTCACGCCGATGCCGATTTATGATCCTAATCAGCAGGTTAGTTACCTGAAGGATGAGATGTGCCTGTTTCGCCCCGGCGACATTGTGAAATGGAAACCGATCAACCGCGATCAGTATGACGCCGATATCGAGGCGGTGAACGCCAATAAATACCTGCCCACCATCCGCGAGGCCAACTTTTCGTTGGCTGATTTCAACAAAGACATCAACGGCACCAACGCCAAGCTGATGGAGGTTCTTCATGGCCGCTAACGTCATCAGCCCCGGCCTTTCGACCACGGTGCAAGACCTGGGCCGCCCCGGTTATTACCATCTGGGCATTCCGATATCGGGCGGCATGGACCGTTTTGCGCTGCGCGCGGCCAATATGTTGGTCGGCAATGATGAAGGGGCTGCCGTGCTGGAGGCGGTCTTTCTGGGGCCGGAACTGGAATTTACCACCGCTGCCATGGTGGCCGTCACCGGTGCCGATTTGCCGCCCAAAGTTAACGGCGACGAGCGCCCGACATGGGAGGCTTTCCCGGTCAACGCCGGTGACACGCTTTCGTTTGGCTATCTGAAATCGGGCGCGCGGGCCTATATCGCCATATCGGGCGGCATCGACGTGCCGCTGAAACTGGGTTCGCGTTCCACCTATACGCTGGGGGCGCTGGGCGGGCTTGAGGGGCGTGCCCTGAAAGCCGGCGATCAGCTGCCGCTTGGCAAGGGCGGCAAGGGCGGCGGCGCTATCCCGGCAAACCTGCGCCGGGGCCCCGGAAATCCTGCCGAACTTAGAATGCTGCCCGGCCTGTATTGGCACCGCATCACCGCCGCTGCGGGCAAGCAATTCTTTGCGGATACCTGGAAAGTCGCCCCCGAGGCGGATCGGATCGGCTATCGTTTCAAAGGCGGTCATCCGCTGGATTTTGTACCCCGCACGCCGCCATTTGGCGCGGGGTCTGATCCGTCGAACATCGTCGATGCCTGCTATCCCTACGGGTCGGTTCAGGTGCCATCGGGCACCGAACCCATCGTTCTGCACCGCGATGCGGTGTCGGGCGGTGGTTATATGATGCTGGGTACCATCATTTCGGCCGATATGGATCTGATCGGCCAGCTGCAACCGCACAGCCCGGCGCGGTTTGTCGAGGTGAATATGGATCAGGCGCTTGCCGCGCGTCACGACCGTCAGGCCGCCCTTGCCCGCCTGCGCGACCACTTGAAACGATAGCGGAGGGCCGGGGAGATGACCCTACCCCTCTCCTCGGTTTGCCATCCGCGCCTCTTTGGGGGTGATGCCATAGCGCGCCCGAAACGCGCGGCTGAACTGCGCCTGATCGGCAAAACCACGGGCATAGGCGATTTCGCCGATGCTGCGGCTGTCGGCGGCGTTGGTCAGATCTTCTTGTGCGGCGGCCAACCGCTGATCGCGGATCCATTGGCCCAACGTCTGGTTGGTATCGCGCAACAGCTCGTGCAGATACCGCACCGAAATGCCGCAGCCTGCCGCAACTTCGTCTGGCCCCAGATCGGGATCGTCGATATGGCGGCGCACGAAGGCTTCGATCCGGGTCAGGTGCCCGGCCCGCACCGACGAGCCGCCCGATTGCAGCACCCGCTCGTCCGATTGCAGCGCCAGCGCCAGCAAATCCACCAACTGGCGCCCCACGGTGCCACGGGTTTCTTCGGTCATCGCGGCATAGCGTTTCGGAATCAGGTGGACCATATCCGAGAACAGCCCGTTGGCGCCGTTGGTTGCATCAAACTCCAGCGAACAGAAGCGATCGGGCGCGCGCACCCTGCCGCCCAGCATCTCGGCCGACAGCTTCATCACCCACAGATCCGCCGCTTCGGCATGGCTGAACTCGTAGGGTTCGTGGCTGCGCTCGATGAAGAACGCCCCCGGATTGGCCCGCACCTCGCGGCCCCCCTGGCTGAAACGCACTTCGGATTTGGCGGGCATTGTGACCAGAAACTCTTCCGACCCCTGGGTTTGCAAATGCTTGGGCAGGCGGCGATACATCAACGCGTCGGACGTCAACCGCGACAGCGATACATTGCCCAGCTGCCACATTGTCACTTCGCCATCAAAAGCCTCGGGGCGACGGAAGGTAAGATCGAGCGGGAAATAGGCCCGGCCAATGGCTTCGTGCCAATGGCGGCTACGACCCGCCATTTCAACGCCTCTGGTGGTGATGCTGTTCTTCATTGTGGCCCCGCCCCTGATGTTTCAAATCTGGCCACGGAAATGCCCACCTGTAAAGCATGGGTTTTCGATTTGGGGCCAAAGTGCACTGTCAGACAAAAACCCATGCGCCCGCTGCAAAGACAAAGGCCAAAGCCGGGCGCTAGCCTGTGTCTTGCAACGGTGCACAAGACGCCGCGCAACAGGGAGATGCTGCGTTACGACCGGGGCGTTGCCGCGCGTCGGCCCTGTGTGTGCGGCCCTTACCAAGGGGCGTTATGATGGCAAAAGCCAAACCTGCAGGATCGGTTGATCCCATTACATTATCGGTGGTTCGCGGCATTCTGGAAACCACGCAGCGCGAAATGACGCTGTCGTTGGAAAAGACCGCGCGATCGAGCGTGTTCAACCTTGCCCATGATTATTCCACCGCCCTGTTTAACGCGCGGCCCGAGATGATCTTGCAGGGGCAAGACATTCCCATTCACCTTGGCAGCCTGATCCCGGCAATGAAGGTGGTGGCGGGCTACTTTGAAGGCGACATCCACGAAGGCGATTTGCTGATCCACAATGACCCTGCCTGGGGCGGCAGTCATGCGATTGATACCTGTTTTTACAAGCCGGTGTTTTACAAGGGCAAGCTGAAGTATTGGACGGTGTGCAAAGGCCATCTGACCGATATCGGTGGCCCGGTGCCTGCAGGCTATAACCCCAACGCCAAGGAGATCTATGCGGAATGCCTGCGTATTCCCCCGGTCAAGCTGTGGGATCGGGGCGTGGTGCGCAAGGATGTTTTGAACTTTATCCTGACCAACATGCGGGCGCGGCGTGACCAGGAGGGCGACTTTAACGCCCTGATTGGTGCTTGTCAGGTTGGCGAGCGGGCACTGATCGCCATGTTGGATAAATACGGCGAAGAAACCGTCGATGCCTGCATCGAGACGCTGCTGGATATGGCCGAAAAACAGATGCGCGGGCTGATTTCAACGGTGCCGGATGGCACCTATGAAGGCTCGGCGATTGTTGAAGACGCGGGCCATGGTTTTGGCGATATGACCATCACCGCCAAGGTGACCATCAAGGCCGATACCTGTCACATTGAGATTTCCAGCCCGCCGCAAATCCCTTATTTCATCAATAGTTACGAGGGAAACAGCTATTCCGGCGTCTACCTTGGCCTGATGATGTTTGCCCAGTTGCCGCCGCCCTATAACGAGGGGCTTTATCGCTGTATTTCCGTTGATATGGGGCCGAAGGGCACGCTGTGTAATGCCAAGGAACCTGCTCCGCACATGAACTGCACCACCACGCCAATGGAGACATTGACCGATGCCGTGCGTCTGGCGTTCGAAAAAGCCATGCCGTCGAAAGTGTCTGCCTCGTGGGGCCATGCCAACGGGCTGAACATTGCCGGATGGGATAAACGGCACGACGAGGAATATGTAACGATGGTGCTGGCAACCATCATTTCTGGTGCGGGTGCCACGCCGTCGCAGGATGGCTGGCATGCGTGCGGCCCGGAATGTTGTTTTGGCGCGCTGACGAGCGGTGATGTGGAGCTGCTGGAGTATTCGTACCCGATCATCATCCACCGCTATTCGTTGATGACCGACAGTGGCGGGGCGGGCAAAAACCGTGGCGGTTCTGGCACCGCCTGGGAAGTTGAACCGCTAAACGACGACATGACCTTTATCACCTTTGGTGAGGGGCGCCGCATTCCGGCGGTGGGGGCGGCGGGTGCCGGTTCCACGATGATCGACGAAAAGGTTGGGCGGTTGGAACTGGTGAAGGGCAATGTGGCCACGACTATCCGCGAAAATATCATCGACGTTATCAAGCCCGGTGACCGCATTACCAACATGAACCCCGGCGGTGGCGGCTTTGGCGACCCGATGGACCGGGCGGTGGAAAAGGTGGTTTGGGATGTGAAGAACGGTCTGGTTTCACTGAACGGAGCAAAGGAAGATTACGGCGTCATCATCAAAGATCCTGAAACGCTGACGGTCGATATGGCCGCAACCAAGACCCTGCGCGCCAAACGGCGTGCGGTGGCAGCGAAATAGGGGGATAGATCATGAAAACCAATTACCGTTTGGGCATCGACGCTGGCGGCACCTTTACCGATTTCGTGTTGGCCGACAAAACCGGGCAGGTGCGGCTGTTCAAGGCGCTTTCCACCCCGCAAGACCCCACGCTTGCCATTCGCAACGGGCTGCAGCTGATGACCGAAGAGCTGGGCGTTTCGGGCAGCGAAATCGTCTCAAACTGCGATCTGTGCATCAACGGCACCACGGTCGGGCTGAATGCCTTGATCCAGCACAAGGGTGCGAAAACCGGACTTATCTGCACGGCAGGGCATGAAGACAGTCTGGAAATTCGCCTTGGCCATAAAGAAGATGGCTATCGTTACGATCCTGAATACCCACCTGCAACCATGCTGGTGCCGCGTTATTTGCGGCGCGGCGTGAGCGAGCGCATCCTGTCAGACGGCTCGGTGCGCACGCCGATGAACGAAGATG
>JBAVTI010000044.1:0-5942 GCA_049696055.1 Paracoccaceae bacterium
GGCATGCGTTGACCGGGCGGGCGGCGGTGCAGGCGGGCGAGTGGTTGGCGGTGCATGGTACGGGCGGCATCGGATTGTCGGTGTTGCTGTTGGGGCAGGCCTTGGGCGCGCGGGTGATCGTGGTCGACGTGGTGCCCGAGCGGCTGGCGCATGCGCTAAGCCTTGGGGCCGAGGTGGCGATTGATGCCCGCAGCGGCGATGTTGCAGCCAGGATCATCGAGGCGACGGGGGGTGGCGCGCATGTCAGCGTTGAGGCGCTGGGCATCGAGGCCACAACAAATGGCTCGATCGAGTGTCTGCGGCCCTTGGGGCGGCATGTGCAGGTGGGTTTGCCTGTTGGGCATACGGCGGTAATGCAAATCAACATGAACGCGGTCTACATGAAGCAGTTGGCGCTGTTTGGCACCCGCGGTATGCCGAGTTGGCGCTATCCGTCACTGCTTAGCATGATCGAGACAGCGCGGGTGGATGTGCGCCCGATCGTGGCACGCGAAGTGACGCTGTCAGAAGCATCGGCTGAATTACGCAGTTTCAACGGGCCGATGCCGCCGGGGGTGGCGGTGATTTCGGATTTCTCGCGGTAGGGTTGGCGGCAGTTTGTCTGCCATCGCGCCAACCAACGCCAGCTGGTTCGGACCAATTGCATTTCGCAGATGTCTTGCGACAGTATTTGAACAAAGCAAGCGCGAAGGGGTGGCAGCGCGGGGGGGATTGCGCTAAGGACTTTGGCAAATTCCCCATCTGGAGTGCTGATCATGAAAGCCGCTGTCGTTACCTTTCCGGGATCGAATTGTGACCGTGATCTTGCCGTCGCCTTTGAACGGGCCGGTGCCGAGGTGGTGCGGGTCTGGCATAAGGACACGGCGCTGCCGGACGGGGTGGATATCGTGGGCATTCCGGGCGGCTTTTCGTTTGGCGACTATCTGCGCTGCGGGGCCATTGCGGCGCAATCGCCGATCGGGGCGGCCGTAAAGGCCCATGCGGCGCGCGGCGGCTATGTGCTGGGCATTTGCAATGGCTTTCAGGTTTTGACCGAGATGGGCTTGTTGCCGGGCGCGTTGATGCGCAATGCGGGGCTGAAATTCATCTGCAAAATGGTCGAGTTGCGGGTAGAGACCACCGCAAGCGCCTATACCAGCGCCTATCGCGCCGGGCAGGTGATCAAGGTTCCGGTGGCGCATCATGACGGCAATTACACCGTCGATGCCGAGACACTGGCGCGGTTGCGGGGCGAAGATCGGGTGGCGTTCAGCTATGTGCAGAACCCGAATGGCGCGATGGGCGACATCGCGGGCGTGCTGTCGGAAAACCGCCGGGTGCTGGGAATGATGCCGCACCCCGAGCGGGTGGTTGATGAAAAACTGGGCGGCACCGATGGGGTGGCGATGTTTGCGGGGCTGATCGGCAAGATGGCGCTGGCCTGAGGCTGTTACCCTTGAGGCGGCGGAAGGCGGGGCATAAGCTGACCCGATGCAGGAATCCGAGCCTCAAATTGACAACCAAGACGACGCGCGGGGCATTTCCTGGCGCATAAAGCTTGTGGTGGCGTTGCTGATCCTGTTGGCGGTCGGGGTGGTTCTGGTGACCAACCGCTGGCTTTCGGACCGGTTTACCGAAGTGACGCGCAACCGGGCCGAACTGCGGTTGGCCCTGTATTCCGGCAACATGATTTCGGAATTGCAGCGCACCTCGGTGGTGCCCTTGCTGCTGGCCAGCGACCCCGAATTGATCGGCGCTTTGTCCAAGGGCGACTTTTCGACCACCTCGGCGCGGCTGATTTCTTTTCAATCCGAAATCGGGGTGGCGTCGATCATGCTGCTGGATGCGGATGGTCGCATGGTCGGGGCAACGAACCGCAATCTCTTGGGGGCAAACCAGCGGAGTTCTGCCAATTTCATCGAGGCGCAGCGGGTCAAGGAAACCGTCTTTACTGCCGTGCAACCCAATGCTGGCGGCTTTGAGTTTACCTATTCGCGGGCGGTTCGGTCAGACAACCGGGTGCTCGGTGTGATTGTCGTGGCCGTCGACATGATGAAATTCGAACGGGCCTGGGCCGGGTTGCAGGATGCGGTTTTGGTTACCGATAGCGGGGGAACGGTGATCCTTGCGACCGAACCGCGGTGGCGCGGATTGCCGCTGAACGAGGCTTTGGCCGTGCGCGACGCCCCATCCGCCATTCAGCGGGCTTTGCAGGCGACGGCCGATTGGGCGCAAGACCCGCCCGACGCCTATCTGCGCGGCGAAGCGGTAATGAAGACCGAGGCGCGGGTGCCGTTCCGAGGTTGGCGGCTGATTACCTTTACCGCCTACGATTCGGTGCGCGAGCGGGTGAACGGTGTTTTGGCGTTGGAAATCATGGGGTTCGCCATTCTGTTGGCGCTTACCTTCTATCTGTTGTCACGTCAGGCGTGGTCGCAAAGCATGTCGTTCCAGCGGGAATCGGCAGAGTTGCGGCTGTTGAACGCGCGGTTGCAACGCGAGATTGCCGAACGCGAAAAGGTGCAAAAGGATCTGGCGGTGGCGGAATTGACGCTGGCGCAAAGTTCCAAGCTGGCAGCACTGGGCGAGATGTCGGCGGCGGTTTCGCATGAGCTTAATCAACCGCTTGCGGCGATGAAAACCTATCTGGCGGGGGCGCGGCTGTTGTTGCAGCGCAAGCGACCGGAAGAGGCGCTCAGCAGTTTTCAGCGGATTGACGATCTGATCGAGCGGATGGGTGCGATTACCCGGCAGCTGAAATCATATGCCCGCAAGGGGGGCGAGGCTTTCGAGCCGGTGGACGTGCGCTCGGCGGTATCGTCGGCTTTGTCGATGATGGAGCCGCAGCTAAAGCTGAAGGTGGTGCGGATCACCCGCGCTTTGCCGCGTCAGCCGGTAATGGTGATGGCCGACCGCATCCGGCTGGAGCAGGTGATCATCAACCTGTTGCGCAATGCGTTGGATGCCACCAAAACCGTGGCCAAGCCGCAGATTGATATTCTGTTGTCGGCAGGCGAGACCTGTACCCTGACGGTGCGCGACAACGGAACCGGGATTGTGAACCTCGATAACCTGTTCGAGCCGTTCTACACCACCAAGAAACCCGGCGAGGGGGTGGGGCTTGGCCTTGCAATATCCTCGGGGATCGTGACCGATTTGGGCGGGCGTTTGACCGCCCGGAATTCAGAAGACGGCGGCGCCGTGTTCGAAGTGCAATTGCCAATCCTTGGCAAAGAAGTTGAAGCAGCGGAATGAGGACTAAATGGCCCGAGCAATGAAAGTGGCGATCGTCGATGACGAGGCCGATATGCGCCAGTCGATCAGCCAGTGGTTGGCCCTTTCCGGGTTTGACACCGAAACCTATGGCAGTGCCGAAGAGGCGCTGGCCGGCATTGGCCCCGAGTTTCCGGGCGTCGTGGTCAGCGATATCAAGATGCCGGGCATGGACGGCATGGCGTTTCTAAAGCGGCTGATGAGCATGGACAGCGGCTTGCCAGTGATCATGATTACCGGGCATGGCGATGTGCCGATGGCGGTTGAAGCCATGCGGATCGGGGCGTTTGATTTTCTGGAAAAGCCGTTCAACCCCGACCGGATGACCGAGCTTGCCAAGCGTGCCACCCAAACCCGGCGCATGACGCTGGATAACCGCGCGTTGCGGCGCGAGTTGTCGGATGGCACGGTGTTGATGAAAAAGCTGATCGGCACCAGCCCGGTGATGGAACGGCTGCGCGAAGATATTCTGGATCTGGGACAGGCCGACAGCCATGTGCTGATTGATGGCGAAACCGGCACGGGCAAGACCCTGGTGGCCCATGCGCTGCATGCGGTGGGGCCACGCGCGGGGCGTAAATTCGTGACGATTTCCTGTGCTGCTTGGTCGGAAGATCAATTGGCGGCGCGGTTGTTTGGGCCTTCGGAAGAGGGCACCATTCCGCTGGTCGAAGAGGCACGGGGCGGCACGCTTTGCCTTGAGGATATCGAGGCGCTAAGCCACCCGATGCAATCGCGGTTGCTGACCCTGATCAACGAGGCCGGGGTACCGCCGGAAACCCGGATCATCGCGATCTGCAACCAGCACGCACCCGATAAAACGCTGGAAGATGTGCTGCGGCCAGATCTGTTCTACCGCTTGGGGGCGATGACGATTTTGCTGCCGCCGCTGCGGCAGCGTGGCGAAGATATTCTAACGCTGTTCACCCGGATGTCGGATGGCTTTGCCGAAGAATACGGCTGCGAGGCCCCGCAGGTTACGGCGCAAGAAGCGGCCCAGTTGTTGCAAGCGCCCTGGCCCGGCAACGTGCGGCAGTTGGTGAATATTGCCGAGCGTGCGGTGCTGCAAAACCGGCGTGGCTCTGGCTCGATTGCCAGCCTGCTGATGGCCGATAATGAGGCGTCGGGTCCGGCGCTGACCACCGAAGGCAAGCCGCTGAAAGACTATGTCGATGCGTTCGAGCGGATGCTGATCGACAATACCATGCGCCGCCACAAGGGCAGCATCGTCGCGGTGATGGAGGAATTGTGCCTGCCGCGCCGGACTCTGAACGAAAAGATGGCGAAATATGCGCTGACCCGGTCGGATTACGTTTGATCCCGCAATCTTGTCGCGCGGCGTTATTCGGCCGCGCGGCGCGTAAAACCCTGTGGGAAATTTATCCCTCCCGCAGCGTGGCTTGGCGCATTTCAATCTATGCGTGTGTCGCAAAACCGAAAATAGGTCATTGTGTTTTGATCGCCGTTGCCGCTAATGTTCTCTTACGCGGGTCTTTCGTCCATTGGACCTGACCCCGCGCATCAGTTTCGCTGCCGGGCGCGCGGAACGGACCACTGGTCCGAAGGCGCAGAACCATGCAGACCGATTGGCCGCAAGGCCGCTAGTTTGCCCGCTAAGCCTTTGATTGGGCGGGCTTTAAATATGGGTGCCGGAAATGGCATCTGGGATAGAACCGCGATGAGACGCGCAAAAGCAAGGACGACAAGGCGCGGAGGCCCAAGCGGCATCTCTGCGCTTTCCTGTTTGCGTGGCTCCGCCCGAACAAGTCGCCACTCGCATCTTGACCGACCGCCCGGGGTTCGCCCCGGACCGATTGGGGTGCCGGGGCGCCATGGAACACAATGGTTAAAAAGATGCTTATCGATGCCACCCACGCCGAGGAAACTCGGGTCGTGGTGGTCGACGGAAACAAAGTCGAGGAATTCGATTTTGAAACTGTCAACAAACGCCAGCTAGCTGGCAACATCTATCTGGCAAAAGTCACCCGCGTGGAGCCTTCGCTTCAGGCGGCTTTTGTCGACTACGGCGGAAACCGGCACGGTTTTCTGGCGTTTGCCGAGATTCACCCGGATTACTACCAGATCCCGGTGGCAGACCGCAAAGCCCTGATCGAGGAAGAGCGCGCCTTTGCCCGCGCCGAGGAAGACGAAGAAAACAATCGCGGCCGCCGCAGTTCCACCGGGGGCAGCGGGGGCAGACCCCGCCGCGATTCCGGGCGTGACCGCGATGGCGCACGCGCCGAAAGCGTGAACGCTGACGACGCCGTGCAAACCGCAGAATTGGCAAGCAATGCCGATATCGCCGGTATTGGCGGCATGGACGTGGTCGATCTGGGCGAGGAACCCGGCGCGGATGCACTGTTCGTGCATCGCAACGCCGACCGCGCCGAAGTTGCACAGGAAAACGATGAGGGCGAAAAGCCCTACCGCGCGCTGGACCATGCAGCCGACATTGATGACGAGATCGAATCGATTGCCGAGGAAGATGTATCCGAGGAAATCCGCAGCCCACGCAAGCCGCGCGCCCGCCGCTACAAGATTCAAGAAGTGGTCAAAGTGCGCCAGATCATGCTGGTGCAGGTGGTCAAGGAAGAGCGTGGCAACAAGGGTGCGGCGCTGACGACCTATCTGTCGCTGGCAGGTCGCTATTGCGTGCTGATGCCGAACACCGCGCGCGGTGGCGGTATTTC
>JBAVTI010000045.1:0-11331 GCA_049696055.1 Paracoccaceae bacterium
CATGTCAACCAGTGGGCCAAAAAGGCCGTGCTGCTGGGGTTTCGTCTGCAAGACATGGAAATCCACGAAGGCGGTCCGCAAGCGGGCGGCTGGTGGGACAAGGTCGACAGCAAATTCAAAGGCTGGAAAGCCGCCGATTGGAAAGCCGCCGGTTTTCGCGCGGTTCCCAACTGCGTTGTGCGCCGCTCGGCCTTTATCGCACGCGGCGCGGTGTTGATGCCTTCTTTCGTCAACGTCGGCGCTTATGTCGATGAAGGCACCATGGTTGATGCCTGGGCCACAGTCGGTTCCTGCGCACAAATCGGCAAAAACGTCCACCTTTCGGGCGGCGTCGGCATCGGCGGCGTGTTGGAACCGATGCAGGCGGGGCCGACCATCATCGAGGATAACTGCTTTATCGGTGCGCGGTCCGAAGTCGTCGAGGGCTGCATCGTCCGCGAAGGCTCGGTTCTGGGGATGGGCGTGTTTATCGGCCAATCCACGAAAATCGTCGACCGCGAAACCGGTAGCGTGACTTACGGCGAAGTTCCTGCCGGATCGGTCGTTGTTGCGGGCTCGATGCCATCCAAGAACGGCATCAACCTTTACTGCGCGGTGATCGTGAAAAAAGTCGATGCCAAAACCCGCAGCAAAACCTCGATCAATGAGCTGCTCCGTGATTGATGACACTGGCGAGAACGCCCCCGAAAACACAGGCGACAAGCCCCCGGTCAAGGTGAAACGCCCCCAGCAGGTCTACACGCTGGTCGTCGAGGTGGGCCGCAAGGCCGACGATGGCCTGCCGCCAAAATCCACCGGGGCGGCGCTGATGATCTATGCAAGCGGAGTGGATGAGGCCGAGGCCGTGCGTGAAACCGTGGCCATCCTGAAACAGGCCGACCTCGCGCCGTTGGACGTGTCGGGCTATGGCACGCTGGATGAACGCCTTGCCAACGGCGATGAGATCGACCCCGAAGAGCGTGGCCTGATGGACCGGGCTTTGGCGGAAAACTCGGTTATCGTGGCGCAGATGACGCCGTTTTTTGACTAGGCCAACCGCCTAGGCGGCGAACAAAAGCCGCATCGCCCGCGCCTCATGGCCTTTGGCATCAAGCCGGGCAGCGGGAATAGCGCCCCCCGCCGCCAATTCGGGAAACAGTGCCAACACCTCTCGGCGCACGGCATCCTCCATCGCCTCCAGAACCTGCGCGCCGGGGTGAAAGCTTTCCGATTCCAGCCCGTTCGACCAGACAATTTCATGCGCGTCAAACAGGATATGGAAATATTCCACTTCGGCCCCAGATGTGTCCAGCCGCACCGACCCGCCGTTCACCAGATGCCGGGCTTTCACCAGCACCTCGCTAACGCCGCAGACCAGTTCCGCCACGGCCCCGCGCATCAACACCCGATGCTGCTGCGACAGCACCAGCCGTTCGTGCGGCCCAAATGCCCCCGCCTCGATCACCACCGGTGCAAGCGGCCCGATCCCCGCCACCTTGCGTGACCCGATCCACCGCACCGGTTGCAAGCCGTGGTCGCGCGTCACCACGCGGTCGCCCAGCGCCAGATCCTGCACCATCACCTCGCCCTGCACCGTGCGAATCATGGTGCCCGCGGTGAAACACGGCACGGTGTTTAGCGTGATGAACGCCACATCGCTATTTCCGTCGGCATCTTCGATCGTATAGGTCAGCGTGTTTGACCCGATATCGCCATCACCCAAGGCGGTGATCGTGCCATCGGCGTTCAGGGTAATCTGCTCGCCTGTGGCCAGGGTGATCACGTCGCCTGCCACCACGTCTTGCCCGTTGATCTGGGTGATGGTCAGCACAGAACCGGTGCTGGATGTATCATTGGCCAGAATGTCGTAGGTCACCGGATCGTGTTTGCCCAAGGCAATCACATCATCTGCGGCAATCAACGCCACCTGAATTGAATTGCCCGCAATCAGCAGGTTACTGTCGTAAATCCGATCGCCGGCGTCGGCGATACCGATCTTGATGGTGTTCACCACCCCCGGATTTACCGGTGCCTTCAGCGTCAGGGTAACGGTGAAGCCGTCCATTTCGGTGTTGTAGGGGGACGTTGCGCGCGGGTTGTCGACGTAGAGGTTGGAATTCGACGTGGTGTTCACGTTGTTGATGGTAATATCGCCGGTTCCCACCGTCAGCGTCGCCTGCACCCCATTGACCCAGATCGCGCAAGCGTCGTTGAAATTCGACCCGACATATTCCAGATACTCTTCCGACGAAAACACGATCTGCATCGTCAGGGTATTGCCATCGGGAATGAAACTTGCGTTCAAAACTGCGGCATCAAAGGTTGGCGAGCCGGAAATGGCGGTAAGCTGACTATCGCCCGCCGTACCCAGATTGCCCGAGGTTTGGGTGCTTTGGTTGCCCGCCCCGCTGGAATTGGTGAAATCCGTCGCCCGCCCGGTGGATAAGATCACCCCGGTATCCGACGGCGCTACCCCACCCGAGGTTGTCGTTCCGCCCGAATAAACCCCCGATGCCGCAGCGGCCCCGGTGTAACTGGCGTTCACCACCGTCACACCTGCGCCAAACATTTCATTGGCCATTGCCGTCGCCGAAGCCGACGTATTGATTGCAAGTTCCGATGCAGCCACCATTCCAACACCCCCCGATGTTGTGCCTTGCACCGCCCGCCAAAGACAGGCGATCAAGACCAAGGCAGACTCTTAGTAAATAGAAACCTAACACGACAGGGGAAAATTTCAAAATCCGCGCCAAAACGCTGGGTCAGGCCGCCCGGCTGCCGTTTCCACGCCCAAGCAAGGCCAACAGCGGCACCGCCTCATAGCTGCGCAACAACCGCCGCGGCAAAGCCATCTGCGCTAACCGTTTGCCGTGCTGGGTACTTGCCAAGACACAGCCTTCGCTTTGAAGCAAAGCCGGTGCGCCCAGATCAAGCGACACACAAGAGGTGACCGCCCGGCGCGTATCATAAAGTGCCGACCGGCCGTCGGTCAGATGCCGCGCCTCGGCCAGAACCTCGTCCTCGCCAAACAGGTACTCCACTTCGGGCCCGCTTAACGCCACCAGTTGATCGGCAGAAACCAATAGATCCGTGCGCCCGGCAAAATAAGGCGCGCGCAACAAGACCGGCGCAAAAAAGCCCCGGCTTGGCAAAACCATATGCCGCACCGATTGCACCGGAAGGGCCAGCCCTTCGTTGGTCAGCACCATCTCCCCGACCGCAAGACTGCTGGCATAGCGATAGCCCGCAGGCGTCGCAATCGGGGTGCGCAGCCCGATCCACGGCGCGCGTTCGGGTGGGTTTTCACCCAAGGTTGCGCCAAACCATAACAACGCCGGATGCCGCTGGGTAACACCCGTCCCTCGGCACAGCGCCAACAAATCGGCCATCGGCAGCGGCAAGGGGTTTACGCCCCGCGCCTCTACCGCCTGCCCGGCATCCGGCAATTCATAGCGCAGATGCCAGGTCCGCCCGGGTGCGTCCCACCGCAGAATGATCCTTGCCGTCCCCACTTCGCCCGGCAACGGTCCGGGCAGAGTATGCCTGACCAAAACCCCGCCCTGTCGATGCAGAATGCCGATCCCCATCTCTGGGTCGTGAAACACCGAAAGCGCACGCAGCCAGCCGTCGGCCGCCCGATAATCCAGCAGCACTGCAGGCCCGGCCAAGGGCAAAGCCACCTCAAGGATCAATGCGCCCCGGTCCAGCAACCGACCCGCCGCCGGATCACTTTGCGGATCATTTCGGTCGGAAAGGGCGATCCAATCTGGCATGTTCCTGCAGCTGCCCTAGGCCGCCCGCGCGGTGGCAAACAGAACCTGCGCTTCATACCCGCGCAACGTGCGCCGTGCCGAAGGGCTATAGCCCACCCCGGTATCCGGGTCGATTTCCGGAAAAATCGCACAGATTTCGTCGACAATTGCCCGCTCGAAACTGCGGGTTGTTTGCGGGCCGGGCAGAAAGCTTTCGGTGGCCAGACCTTCGGAATAAATCACCTGATGCCGGTCAAACAGCAGGTGAACATATTCCACCTCACCCCCCGCCCGCACCGTTACCGAACGATCGTTCACCAGATCCTTGGCCGCCACCAAAACCTCTTCCTCGCCAAACAAAAGCTCTGCCAGCGAATCCCGGATCAACACCCGATGCTGCGGCGACAAAAGCAAGGTCCGGTGCGCCCCAAACGTGCCCGCTCTGATCCGGATCGGGGCAAAATCGCCCACCGCTGCCACCACCCGACGCCCGATCCAGCGCAACGGCTGCAGCCCGTCATCATGCGTCATCACCAGATCGCCCGGCACCAGCGTTTCCACCGCCACCTCGCCATCTTGCGTCAAAATCCGCGTCCCCGCCACAAAACACGGGATCGAGTTGATGGTGACGATGCCGATATCGGTGTGGCCTGCCGTATCGGCAACCGTGTAGGTGAAGCTTTGGTTTTCAACCTGACCATCGCCCACAACCGTAAACGAGCCGTTGGCGTTCAACGTGATCTGTTGGCCCGATGGCAGCGTGACCGTCTGCCCCGCCACCACCGCCACGCCATTGATGTGGGTGACCGTCAGCGTTGTCGCCCCTACATCATTGGCCAGAATATTCAGCGTCTTGGTGCCGGTCGGGTTCAGGTTCAGCGTGTCGTCCACCGCCACCAGAACGGTCTGCACCGAATTCCCGGCAATCAGCAAGTTACTGTCGTATGACGCATCTGACGTATCGGCGACACCGATCCGGATCGAGTTTACCACCCCCGGATTGACCACCATGGTCAGTGTCAGGGTCACGGTAAAGCCGTCCATCTCGGTGTTGTAGGCATCGCCCATGTTGTTGATCAACAGGTTGGGCTGGTTGGTGCCGTTGATGTTGGTAACACCCGTTTGGCCGTTGCCGATGCTGATCGGCACATGGCTGCCATTGACCCAAACCCCCACCACGTCGTTGTATTGCGAATTGGCATATTCCGGGTATTCCTCGGACGAGAACACAAAGCTCATCGTCATCAGATTTCCGGTCGGGATAAAGTCAATGTCCATATAGGACGCGTCGAACGTCGAAGCACCGGCAATAGCGTTGAACATCGCGTTGTTGTTCGGCCCAGTGGTATCGGTAGATGTATTGGTGGCGCGGTTGGGATCGCCGCTTGATTGGGTAAAGGCGTTGGCGTTACCCGTTGACAGAATCACACCCGTCGTCGACGGCACAACCCCCGGAGCCAAATTGCCGTTGGTATAGATCGCCGAGGAATTGTTGGCCCCCGTATAGCTGGCCCCGGTGACGGTTACGCCCGCCCCGAAAATCTCGTTGGCCATTTGCAACGCAGTTGCGTTGAGATTGTAGCCCAGTTCGGCGCCGACTGCCATTTCTGCCCAACCCTTTGTCGGGGCAGATCAAACGCATGCTGCAGGCAAGGTTATACCCCCGCCGTGCTGCTGTACTGCTCTGGGGCACGTTGACCCCGCGTTTGCCCTGCCTCAGGACGTTTTTATTAAAATCGAACATAAGCCATTGTTTTGACACTTGTCATGCGGATTTCCGCCGCATTCATCGCAGCCGGCTATCCGGTGTCGCCCGCGCCACACCACCATGGATTGTAGGTTTTCGGCACCTGTTGCACGGTTTTACCACTAGGTCTATGTCTGGACGGCACGCCCCGCCGCAAAGCCTGCCCACAAAGGATACCCGCCATGCCCGCCATCGACCCTGTCGCCCTGACCGCCGACCTGATCCGCTGCAATTCCGTAACGCCCGCCGAAGGTGGCGCATTGGTCTTGCTGGAGCGGCTTTTGTCCGGCGCGGGGTTCACCTGCACGCGGGTTGATCGCAATGGCATCGCCAATCTTTATGCCCGCTGGGGGCGGCAGGGGGCCAACAAATCCTTTGGCTTTAACGGCCATACCGATGTCGTCCCGGTGGGCGATGCCGCCGCCTGGACCCACGACCCCTTTGGCGGTGACATTATCGACGGCTGGCTGTGGGGCCGCGGTGCCACCGACATGAAATCCGGCGTCGCAGCCTTTGCCGCCGCTGCCATTGATTTCGTCCAAACCACCCCTCCCGACGGGGCAGTAATCCTTGCCATTACCGGCGACGAAGAAGACATTGCCGAAGATGGCACCGTGGCATTGCTTGACTGGATGGCCGCCAACAATGAACGCATGACCCATTGCCTTGTTGGCGAGCCCACTTGCCCGAACGTGATGGGCGAGATGATGAAGATCGGCCGCCGCGGCTCGATGACCGCCCATTTCACCCTGCGCGGGGTTCAAGGCCATTCGGCCTACCCCCACCGCGCCAAGAACCCGGTCACCGCGATGGTCCGCCTGATGGACCGCCTAGCCTCTCATGAACTTGACAAAGGCACCGCGCATTTCGACGCCTCAACCCTTGCCATCACCACCATCGACACCGGTAATACTGCCACCAACGTCATTCCATCGACCTGCCGTGGCACCGTCAACATCCGCTTTAACGATATCCACACCGGGGCCAGCCTGACCGAATGGCTGCACGCCGAAGCCGCAAAAATCCAATCCGAAACCGATGTGGAAATTACCCTGAAAACCAGCATCTCGGGTGAAAGCTTCCTGACCCCGCCCGGCGCGTTTTCCGCCCTGATCGCAAAATCCGTTCACGCGGAAACCGGCATTACCCCCGAACCCTCTACCTCGGGCGGCACCTCGGACGCGCGCTTTGTGAAAAACCACTGCCCGGTGGTTGAATTCGGCCTTGTTGGCAAAACCATGCACCAGGTTGATGAACGGGTCGAGGTCGCCCAAATTCACCAACTCAAATCCATCTACACCCGCATTCTGACAGACTATTTCGCATGACCCCAATCATCAAAATCACCACCGACATCGCCGCCTGCCGCCAGTTGCGCCGTACCGTGTTCATCGAAGAACAAGGCGTGTCCGAGGCCGACGAAGTTGATGACCGCGACGCTGACGCCACCCACCTGCTGGCCACGCTGAACGGCAAACCCATCGGCTCGGCCCGCCTGCTTACCTACGGAGATACCGGCAAGATCGGCCGTGTCTGCGTGCTGCCAGATCATCGTGGCACCGGCCTTGGGGCCGCCCTGATCCGCGCCGCCGTCGCCCATTTTCGCACCCAACCGGGCATCGCCGGGGCAACGCTTGGCGCACAAACCCATGCGCTTGGCTTTTACGAAAAACTTGGTTTCACCGCCATCGGCCCCATATTCGATGACGCAGGCATCGCGCACCGGGAAATGGTGATGGCCCTGTAACGCGCCTCATGTTAGGGCAAACCATGGAAAAGATACCCACCAAAGCTCAGGTCCTGCAATGGATCTCCGATAACCCGACCCAGACCGCCAAGCGCGATATTGCCCGCGCTTTTGGCATCAAGGGCGGCGTTGCCCGCATCGAGCTTAAGCAACTTCTGCGTGAGATGGAGTCCGATGGCGCGCTGTCCAAACGCCACCGCACCTATCGCGATGCGGCGGCCCTGCCGCCGGTGTCGATCCTGCAAGTGCTGGCCCCCGACACGCAAGGCGATCTGTGGGCCAGGCCCCTGGAATGGGATGGCGACGGTGCCGAACCCCGCATTCTGTTGATCACCCGCAAATCCGATCCGGCGATGGGCGAAGGCGACCGTATCCTTGCCCGCCTGACCGAGGTCATTGACGAAACCCACAGCCACGAGGGCCGCCTGATCCGCAAGATCGGCACCAACCCGCTCAGGCTGCTGGGTGTCTACCGCGCCGAGGCTGAAGGTGGCCGCATCATCCCGATCGACAAGGGCAACGACAAGGAATGGCGCGTCGCCCGTGACATGACCATGGGCGCCAAGGATGGCGAACTGGTCGAGGCTGAACAAGCCGGCCCCAAACGCATGGGCCTGCCCACCGCCCGCGTCACCGCCCGGCTTGGCGATCCGTCCGGCCCCAAGGCGATCTCGCTGATCGCCATCCACCAACACGGCATCCCTGACCAATTCCCCGATCCGGTGATCGTCGAAGCCGATGCCGCCCAACCCGCCCCGCTTGGCACCCGCGAAGACCTGCGCGCCATGCCCTTCGTCACCATCGACCCCGTTGATGCCCGCGACCGCGACGATGCAGTCTACGTCCACGCCGACGAAGACCCCAAGAACCCGGGCGGCCATATCGTCTGGGTCGCCATCGCCGACGTCGCCTATTACGTCCGCCCGCAAAGCCAGCTTGACCGCGAGGCCCGCAAACGCGGCAACTCGACCTATTTCCCCGATCGCGTTGTGCCGATGTTGCCCGACGTGCTGTCGGGCGATTTGTGCAGCCTGCACGAACACGTCGATCGCGCCTGCATTGCCGTGCGCCTGAAACTCGATGCCCAGGGCCACAAACTTAGCCACCGTTTCACCCGTGGCCTGATGCGCAGCCAAGGTTCGCTGAACTACGCCGCCGTGCAAGACGCCATCGACGGCAATCCAAGCGCCAAGACCGCGCCGCTGCTGGAACCGGTTCTGCAACCGCTTTATGCCGCCTACGCCGCGACCAAGCTTTCCCGCGCCATCCGCCAGCCGCTTGACCTTGATCTGCCCGAACGCAAGATCATCCTCGATGACGATGGAAAAGTGCTGTCCGTCGCCTTTTACGAACGGTTTGACGCGCATAAACTGATCGAGGAATTCATGATCCTCGCCAATGTCGCCGCAGCCGAAGAACTGACCCGCCTTAAACGCCCCCTGCTGTTTCGCGTGCACGAAGAGCCCAGCCCCGAAAAGCTGGATGCCCTGCGTGACGTCGCCGAAGCATCGGGTTTTACCCTCGCCAAGGGCCAGGTGCTGAAAACCAGCCACCTCAACCGCCTGCTGGCCCAAGCCCAAGACACTGAATTCGACGAACTGATGAACATCACCACGCTGCGGTCGATGACCCAAGCCTACTATCATCCGGAAAACTTCGGCCACTTCGGCCTTGCGCTGCTTAGCTATGCGCACTTCACCTCGCCGATCCGGCGCTATTCCGATCTGATCGTGCACCGCGCGTTGATCTTGGGCCATGACTGGGGCGACGATGGCCTGTCAAAGCAAGACATCGAAGATCTTGCCGAAACCGCCAAGCAAATCTCTGACACCGAACGCCGCTCGATGGTGGCCGAACGTGATACCACCGACCGCTATCTTGCCGCTTATCTTTCCGACCGCGTCGGGGCTGAATTCAAAGGCCGCATTTCGGGCGTGCAACGCTTTGGCCTGTTCGTCAAACTGGATGAAACCGGGGCTGATGGCCTGATCCCGATCCGCTCGGTGGGCCGCGAGTTTTTCCACTACGACCAGAACAGTCAAACCCTGATGGGTGCCGATACCGGCCTGACCATCGGCATCGGCCAACGCGTCACCGTGCGACTGGCCGAGGCGATCCCGATGACGGGCGGGTTGACGCTGGAACTGCTGGCCATCGAAGACCGCGCCCTTCCCGCCGGTGCCCCCGCCAAACGCGGCGGCTTTAATCCGCGCAAACCCGGTAAGTTCGCGGCCAAAGACGCCAAGCGCAAAGTCATCCGCAAGCGCAAATAGCTGGCATCTGCCGCGGTCCCAACGCCGAATAAGGGGGCTCGATGCCCCCGCGTTCGGCTTTCCCGACAAGGCCCGATGCCTCCGGCGGGGATATTTCTGTAAAGATGAAAGTCGTCAGGCCGCTTTTGTGGCAGGCGTCAGCCACGGTCGCAGCAAGGCCATCGGGTGGCTGCGCAGTGTCAGCCGCATCGCCACATAATCCTCGACCACCTGTTCGCCCTCTGTCATCGCGGCGAACATCACCGCAGGTTCCACAATCGCCTCGCCGTCGATATCGCCGGCAAACAGCGGCAGCGGCTTATCGCCCGAAATTGCCCGCGCCGCCCAAAGGGCATCGCGCCGACCACTCCCAAAGCTGGCAAAACAATCGGCCTCGGCCAACCGCGTGACCGTGGCGGGCGAAATCCCCGCCCGCCGCCAGACATCTTCCGCCCCAAGATAACCATTGCCCCGCGCCCCCACGATCCACAGCGCCTCGTCCTCGGCCACGCCCTTGATCTGGCGAAACCCCAGCCGCAGCGCCAAGGTATCGCCGTCCGCCTCCATCACATTGTCCCAGTGGCTGGCGTTGATGCAGGGCGGCAGCACCCGCACACCATGCATCCGCGCATCACGCACAATCTGCGCCGGGGCATAAAACCCCATCGGCTGCGAATTGAGCAGGGCACAGGCGAAAATTCCCGGATGGTGGTTCTTGATCCAAGCCGAGGCGTAGACCAGAAACGCGAAACTTGCCGCATGGCTTTCGGGGAACCCATAGCTGCCAAACCCCTCGATCTGCGAAAAGCAGCGGCCCGCGAAATCATCATCATAGCCATTCGCCGCCATCCCCGCCAAAAACCGCTCCTTCAGCGCCGTCACATTGCCATGCTTTTTGAACGTCGCCAGCGCGCGGCGCAGTTTGTCGGCCTCTAGCGGCGAGAACCCCGCGCCGATGATGGCAATCTGCATCGCCTGTTCCTGAAACAGCGGCACCCCCAGCGTTTTACCCAAGACGCGGCCCAGTTCATCGGACGGAAAACTGACACTCTCTTGCCCGTTCCTGCGCCGCAAATACGGATGCACCATATCGCCCTGTATCGGGCCGGGCCGGATGATCGCCACCTGAATCACCAGATCGTAAAACTTGCGCGGCCGCATCCGGGGCAGGAAATTCATCTGCGCCCGGCTTTCAACCTGAAACACGCCCAAACTATCGGCGCGGCACAGCATGTCATAGGTCGCCGGATCTTCTGACGGCAGCGTCGCCAGCGAATATTGGGTGTGGTGGTGTTTTTCCAGCAAATCAAAGGCTTTACGGATGCAAGACAGCATCCCCAGCGCCAGAATATCGACCTTCAATATCCCCAAAGCGTCAATATCGTCCTTGTCCCAACAGATCACCGTGCGCCCGTCCATCGTGGCGTTTTCAATCGGCACCAACGCGTCCAGCCGCCCTTCGGTGATGATGAACCAGCCGACATGCTGGCTTAGATGGCGCGGAAACCCCTGTATCTCCTCGACCAGCTCCAACGTCTGCATCAACCGCTTGTCGGCAGGGTCCAGCCCGATTTCGCGCAACTGCGCCTCGGTGACACCCTTGCCACCCCAGCCCCAGATCTGGCTCGACATCGCCGACAGCGTATCCTCCGACAGCCCCATCACCCGGCCCACCTCGCGCACCGCCCGCTTGCCGCGATAGTGGATCACCGTCGCACAAAGCCCCGCCCGGTGGCGGCCATAACGCTCGTAGATATGCTGGATCACCTCTTCGCGCCGCTCGTGTTCAAAATCCACGTCAATATCGGGCGGCTCGTCGCGGGCCTCTGACACAAACCGCTCGAACACCATCGT
>JBAVTI010000046.1:0-9133 GCA_049696055.1 Paracoccaceae bacterium
GGCACTTGCAATCGTCGGAGTGCGGGGTTAAATCCGGCCCAAGTGCCGCGTTAGCTCAGTTGGTTAGAGCGCTTGATTGTGGATCAAGAGGTCCCCCGTTCGAGCCGGGGACGTGGTACCATCCCCCACTATTTTGCGGTTTGCCATTGGCCTTATGCGCTGCTGGCGCTATGGTCGGCCCCCGTTTGAACCGAAGGGATGCCCCATGTCACCAGACCCGATCCGCCGTATTCCCTTTGTTATTGCCGCCGAAATTGGTGCAAATGCCTCGCAGGTGTCGGCCGCGATCGAACTGTTGGATGGCGGGGCGACGGTGCCGTTCGTGGCGCGCTATCGCAAGGAAGTGACCGGCGGTCTGGACGACACCCAGTTGCGCAATCTGGCCGAGCGGCTGGATTATCTGCGCGAGCTTGAGGCGCGGCGGGCGGCGATTCTGTCTGCGGTGCGCGAACAGGGCAAGTTGACGCCGGAACTGGAGGCGGGGATCGGCAAATGTGCCACCAAGGCCGAGTTGGAAGATATGTATCTGCCCTACAAGGTAAAGCGCCGCACCAAAGCGATGATTGCGCGGGAAAATGGTTTGGAGGCACTGGCGGAGGCAATTTTGGCGGATCGCAGTGCGGTGCCGTTGGTTTTGGCTGAAGGGTTCGTGACCGAGGCTGTGCCGGACGTGAAAGCGGCGCTGGAAGGCGCGCGCGATATTCTGGCCGAGGGGCTATCGGAAAATGCCGATTTGCTGGGGCGGTTGCGGAACCATATGAAATCGGTCGCGCGTTTGGTGGCATCGGTGGTTGAGGGCAAGCAGGCCGAGGGTGCGAAGTTTTCGGACTATTTCGCGCATGACGAAGCTTGGGCCAAGGCACCGTCGCACCGGGTTTTGGCGATGCTGCGCGGGCGCAACGAGGGGTTTCTATCGTTGGATCTGGCAGTGGATGCCGATGCGGCGCGCGGCACAAGCCCGGCGGAAAAGATGGCGCAGGCGGCGCTTGGCGCGTTTGGCACCGGGCCGGGGGATGTGTGGTTGCGCGAGGCGGCAAGCTGGGCGTGGCGGGTCAAGTTGAAAACCAGCCTGACGCTGGATTTGATGGGCGAGGTGCGCGAGCGTTCCGAGGCCGAGGCGATTGCGGTTTTCGCGCGTAATTTGAAGGACTTGTTGTTGGCGGCACCTGCCGGGGGCAAAGCCACGATGGGGCTTGATCCGGGAATTCGTACGGGCGTCAAAGTGGCAGTGGTGGATGGGACGGGCAAGGTGATGGCGACAAGCACCGTGTATCCGTTCCAGCCGAAGAATGATTTGCGCGGGGCACAGACCGAACTGGCGATGCTGATACGCAAGCATGGCGTGGGGTTGATTTCCATCGGCAACGGCACCGCGTCGCGGGAAACCGAAAAGATGGTGGCCGAGGTGTTGGCGGTTTTGCCGGGGACGGCACCGAAGCCAGTGAAAGTGATCGTGTCGGAGGCGGGGGCCTCGGTCTATTCGGCCAGTGCTTTGGCGGCGGCAGAGTTTCCCGATCTGGACGTGAGTTTGCGCGGGGCGGTGTCGATTGCGCGGCGGTTGCAGGATCCGCTGGCGGAATTGGTGAAGATCGAGCCGAAGGCCATCGGCGTCGGCCAGTATCAGCATGATGTTGATCAGCATCGGCTGGGGCGCAGTCTTGAGGCGGTGGTGGAAGACGCGGTGAACGCGGTGGGGGTGGATTTGAACACGGCATCCGCCCCGCTGCTGGCGCGGGTGTCAGGGGTAGGGCCGGGGTTGGCAGAGGCGATCGTGGCGCACCGCGATGCCAATGGGCCGTTTGGCACAAGGCGCGAATTGCTGAAGGTGGCGCGGCTTGGCCCAAAAGCGTTTGAGCAGGCGGCGGGGTTCTTGCGAATTCAGGGCGGCAAGGAGCCGCTGGATGCATCGAGCGTTCACCCCGAAGCCTATTATGTGGCGCGCAAAATCGTCGCGGCCTGTGGGCGGGATTTGCGCAGTATCATGGGGGATGCGCAGGCATTGAAATCCCTGGACGCGCGCGATTTCATTGATGCGCGGTTTGGGCTTCCGACGGTGAAGGATATTCTGGCGGAGTTGGAAAAGCCCGGTCGTGACCCGCGGCCCAGTTTCAAGACCGCGACCTTTGCCGATGGGATTGAGGATATCAAGGATCTGAAACCCGGCATGATGCTGGAAGGCACCGTCACCAACGTCGCGGCTTTTGGCGCGTTTGTCGATATTGGCGTGCATCAGGACGGGCTGGTGCATGTAAGCCAGCTTGCCGACAGCTTTGTCAAAGACCCGCATCAGGTGGTGAAGGCGGGGGACGTGGTGAAGGTGCGGGTGGTCGAGGTCGATGTGCCTCGCAAGCGGATCGGGCTGACGATGAAGCGCGATTCTGGCGAAGCGCGCGAGGCGGTGGCAGAGCGGGCAGCCGAGCGGTCGCGCGGGCCACAGCCTGCGCGGGGCGGGCCGAGCAAGCCTCTGCCAACATCGGCGGCTCCATCCGGCGCGGCGGCGTCGAGCCCGTTTGACGCGCTGCGCGGGGCGTTTAAGCGCGACTGACAGCGGGATGGCCGTGCCCAGTTGGCGGGTTTTTGCCAGCGATGGGCCAAAATGGCGGCTTTGCGCCGAGCCTGTTGGCGCAGGGATTGCGCGGCTTGGGGCGATGTGATTCCTTAGCGTCGGGTGGTGTGGACTACGTTCCCGGAAACGTGGTGCGCCTTGTCGCCCTTCATACGGACGTGACGGGCGCTCTGCCCGAGTATGGCCGCAATTCAATCATCAAAACGCCTGATTTCCGTCTTCAAGATGAGGATTGGGGCCGTTTAGATGTTTTGCCGGAGGAAACCATGGCAGCTACGCTTAATACTCTGATCGCCGCAATCAAGGCGGACCCTGGCCTGAAAGCCAATAACCCGTTGGCGCAACTGACGTTGGGCTATACTGCGGCCACCGTGATGAATAACCTGATTTTGAAGGTTGTCGGGACCACCAATGTGAACCTTGATGGTCGGTTGTCAGAGGCCGATATGACCACGATTTCGGCCGGCACCTATGCCAATCCGGCGGATTACGTCAAGTTTATCGAAGCGCATGGCAACGACAATGGTGACGTGACGACCGGCTATCATAATGTGCAGAATGACGGCGGCACCCTGATTTTTCAGGGGCGCAATTTCATTGATACCGTGGCGGATGCTATCTATCACTTTGGGTTTCGTGTCCAGAATGGCCGGTATTTCAATGAAGACGGTGCCAGCAATGAGACGACAGCCGATGTTGCGGGCTGGTTGAATTACTTCCTGAATGGCGAGAACATTGTTTATGGCGCCGCCGGAAATGACGAACTTGGCAGCGGTGCCTACAGCGAATATTTTGCTGCCGCCCGCAACGAGACCTTTATCGCAGGCACCGGCAACGATTCGATCTGGGCCGATGTCGGCAATGATCTGGTCTATGGCGGCGATGGCAATGACCGGTCTGGCGGCGGCACGGGCTCTGACCGGATGTACGGCGACAACGGCAACGACACGCTTTATGGCGATGAAGGCTACGATGCGCTTTATGGCGGCGCGGGCGTTGATATGTTGGGCGGTGGCGCGCAGGGCGACAGATTGGACGGCGGTGCGGGCGCCGATATCCTGTACGGCGGCGACAGCAATGACTCGCTTTATGGCGGCACCGGCATTGACGAGTTGAGCGGTGACGCGGGCGTTGACTGGCTGGAAGGCGGGCTGGACAACGACGAGCTTTCTGGCGGCCAGGGCAATGACGTGCTTTTTGGCAACGAGGGCAATGACTCGATTTCGGGCGGCGAAGGCAGCGACTATCTGCGCGGTGGCGTGGGGGCTGACGATTTCCAGCTTTGGGAAAGCACTCAGGCGTCGGATCGGCTTTACTTCGTCAAGGGCGATAGCGGCAAGACTTTTACAACCATTGACCATGTGGATGGCTTTAGAAGCGGCGTCGACAAGATCTACCTTGCGGGTTTCGGCGCGATGACCTTTGAGGCGTTGGATTACCGCGGCGGTGGTCAGGCGTCGGTCTTTTATGACGGTCGCTATCTGCGGGTTGATGGCAATGGCGATGCCGCGACAGACATGATCATCGCGTTCAACTATGTGGATACGCTGCGCGCCAGCGACTTTGTTTTCCTGTAAGCTTCGAGACAGGCGATGGTTTTCAAAGGGCAGCCCCGGTTTGGGCTGCCCTTTGGTTTAGCGCGGATTGCATTATTCCTTGCGCCAAACAGGGCGCAAAGCACTTAGGCCGCCGAGCCACCGACGGTAAGGCCGCCGATCAGCATGGTAGGCTGGCCAACGCCGACCGGCACCCACTGACCCGCTTTGCCGCAATTGCCGATGCCCGGATCAAGTGCCATGTCGTTGCCAAGGGCGCGGATCTGTTTCAGCGCGGTGGCACCATCGCCGATCAGGGTGGCGCCTTTGACCGGCGCGCCAATTTTGCCGTTCTGGACGCGGTAAGCCTCGGTGCAGGAAAACACGAACTTGCCGTTGGTGATATCAACCTGACCGCCCCCAAAGCCAACCGCATAGATGCCGTCTTTCAGGCTGGCGACAATCTCGGCGGGGTCGGTTTGGCCGCCCAGCATATAGGTGTTGGTCATGCGCGGCATGGGGATATGGGCATGGCTTTCGCGGCGGCCATTGCCGGTTGGGGCGACCCCCATCAGGCGGGCGTTCTGGCGATCCTGCATGTAGCCCACCAAAATACCGTCATCGATCAGCACGTTACGCTGCGAGGGCGTACCTTCGTCATCGACCGAGATAGATCCGCGACGATCTGGAAGAGTGCCGTCATCAAGGACGGTAATGCCGCGTGCCGCGATTTGTTGGCCCATCAGGCCCGCGAAAGCAGAGGTTTTCTTGCGATTGAAATCGCCTTCAAGGCCATGACCGATCGCCTCATGCAACAGGATGCCGGGCCAGCCTGCGCCCAAAACCACGTCCATGGTGCCAGCCGGGGCGGGGACGGCTTCGAGATTTACAAGGGCGATGCGCAGCGCCTCGCGCGCCACACCTTGCCAGTGGTCGGGCTCCATCAGGCGGGCAAGGCCGTAGCGGCCACCGCCCCCCATGCCGCCAGATTCGCGGCGGCCATTGTGATCGACGATGACCGAGATGTTGATCCGGGCCATCGGGCGCACGTCGCGAAAATGCAGACCTTCGGGGCGCAGGATTTCCACCTCTTGCAGGCCCGCCGAAATGGTGGCGGACACTTGGACGATGCGGGGATCAAGCGCGCGGGTATAGGCGTCGATTTCGCGCAGCAAGTCGATTTTGCCGGCAAAGGACGCATCCAGCATCGGGTCGGCGTCGGTATAAAGCCGGGCATTGGTGCCTTTGGGGGCATCGGCCAAGGTGCCGCCGCCATCACCCACCGCAATGCGTGCGGTTTGGGCGGCGCGTTTCAGGGCGCTTTCCGAAATTTCGGTGGAATGGGCGTAACCCGCCACCTCGCCTTTGACCGCCCGCAGGCCAAAACCTTCGGAGGCATCGTAGCTGGCGGTTTTCACGCGGCCATCATCCAAAACCAGCGCTTCCGAGCGGCGGCGTTCCAAAAACAGCTCGCCATCATCGGCACCAAGGGTGGCGGCGCGCAGGGTGGCAAGGGCGGCAGCCTCGTCCAAATGGGTCTCAAACGGGCGGAAGGGCGTATCGGTCATAGAGGCTGTCCTTGATCTGGGTCAATTGGCGCGAAATGCCGCAACTCTTTCGCTTGTCGTTGAGCCTCTAATATGGTTTCAACGACAGCAGAAACAACGGGATTCTGCCCCTTTACCGGGCAGGGCCGAAAAGCGGTAAAAAATGCCGCACCTAGCCACGGGATATAAACATGCGACTCTCGACTTATCTTTCCGGTTTGGCCACGGGCCTTGGTGCAACGTTGCTGGCCGCGGCCGCCCTTGCGCAGGAGGTGCCGATCCTTGGCCGTCCGGTGGACAAGGCGATGGGCTTTCAACCCGCAGCGACCGAAATTGCCCGTGATATTCAGGGGTTGGACCATCTGATTCTGGTTATCATCAGCGCGATTGTGGTGTTTGTGACCGGTCTGCTGATCTGGGTCATGATCCGCTACAACGCCAAATCAAACCCGAAACCGGCGACCTTTACCCATAACTCGCCGTTGGAAGTGGCATGGACCATCGTGCCGATTGTGATCCTGGTGTTCATCGGCGCGTTTTCGCTGCCGGTGCTGTTTCGCCAGATGGAAATTCCGGCAGCTGACATCACCATCAAGGCGACGGGCAATCAGTGGTTCTGGAGCTACGAATACGTTGACGAGGGCATTGGTTTCGACAGCTTCATGCTGCCGAAGGAAGAACTTGTGGCGGCGGGCTATGCGGAAGGCGACTATCTGTTGGCGACCGACACCGCCGTTGTGCTGCCGGTGGGCAAGACAATCGTGATCCAGACCACCGGGGCCGACGTGATCCACGCGTGGATGGTGCCATCGCTGGGCATTCAGATGTCTGCCGTTCCGGGCCGTTTGTCAGAGCTTTGGTTCAAAGCCGATGTTGAGGGCGTGTATTTTGGCCAATGCACCACCCTGTGCGGCAAGGACCACGCTTATATGCCGATCACGGTAAAGATCGTGTCCGAGGCGGCGTATGCCGAATGGCTGGCAAAGGCCAAGGTTGAGTATGCCGGGCTGGACGCGGCACCGATTGCGGTCGCGTTGGCTGACTAAGCCACCGCATTGACAGGCAGGAAGGCGGCCTCATCTGCGTGGGGCCGTCTGATCCGACCAAAGGGTAACAGACAATGACCGATATCCGTGCATACGAGCAGCCGGGCGATCCGACACACAGCCTGACGGGCGAAGCGGGTTTTGGCGACTATGTGCAGTTGCTAAAGCCGCGGGTAATGTCGCTGGTGGTGTTTACCGCATTGGTTGGCTTGCTGGTGGCCCCGGTGGGGGTGCATCCGGTTGTCGGGCTGGCGTCGATCTTGTTCATCGCACTTGGGGCCGGGGCCTCGGGCGCGCTAAACATGTGGTGGGATGCCGATATTGACCTGATCATGAAGCGCACCCGCAAGCGCCCGATCCCCGCAGGCAAAGTGCAGCCCGGCGAGGCGTTGGGCTTGGGGATGGCGCTGTCGGGCATTGCGGTGGTGATGCTGGCATTGGCCGCGAACCTGCTGGCAGCGGCGCTGTTGGCGTTTACGATCTTTTTCTACCTAGTGGTTTATTCGATGTGGCTTAAGCGGTTGACGCCGCAGAACATTGTGATCGGTGGTGCGGCAGGGGCTTTTCCGCCGATGATCGGTTGGGTGGCGGCGACGGGGTCGGTGTCGATTGAAGCCGTGCTGATGTTCATGTTGATTTTCATGTGGACGCCGCCGCATTTCTGGGCCTTGGCGCTGTTCATGAAGGAAGACTATTCCAACGCCGGGGTGCCGATGTTGACGGTGACGCATGGCCGCAAATCGACGCGCGCGCATATCATGGTTTACACCATTGCGCTGGTGCCGTTTGCGATTGCGGCGGCGTTTACCTCGATCGGCGGGCCGGTGTATCTGGCGGTGTCGGTGGTGCTGAACGCCGGGTTCTTGCTGGGCGCGTGGCGGATATGGCGGCGCGACGAGGGGCAGGCCGAGGCCGATGCCTATGCAGTAGAGCGGCAGGTTTTCCGGTTCTCGCTTTACTATCTGTTCTTGCATTTAGGGGCTTTCCTCGCCGAAGCGGCGTTGAAACCCTATGGCCTTGGGGGCTGGTGATATGACGTTTCGCGAACCACATGAGATCTACAAGCGCCGCTTTGGCCGCAATGTCGGGCTGGGGCTGACGCTGGTGGCCTTTGTTGCATTGGTGTTTGGGTTAACGGTGGTCAAGGTGACCAAGGGCGACCCGATGCAGGGGTTTGACCACAAACTGCGGCCCGAACTGGAAGCGCCCGCCCCAAAGGTCGCCCCATGAGGAATTACACGCCGCAACAAAAGACAGCCGGGCTATTGGCCGGTGTGGCGGCAATCATGCTGTCGCTGTCTTTTGCGGCAGTGCCGTTTTACAACTGGTTTTGTCAGGTAACGGGCTATGCCGGGACCACGTCTGTTGCCACCACGGGGTCGGACAAGATTTTGGAACAGACCATCAAAATCCGCTTCGACGCGTCAAAGGATGCGAGCATGCCGTGGGATTTTCGCCCGATGGTGCGGGTGATGGATCTGCGGATTGGCGAAACCGGGCTGGCGTTTTATGAGGCCTATAACCCGACGGATCGCGTGGTGGCGGGCACTGCCAGCTATAATGTGACGCCTGACAGTGCGGGTGGCTATTTCACCAAGATCGACTGTTTTTGCTTTACCCAGCAGATTTTGCAACCCGGCGAGCGGGTGCAGATGCCGGTGACCTTTTACGTCGACCCCGAGATCGTGAATGATCCCGAGGCAAAATATGTGCATGAAATCACGCTGTCATACACTTTCCACGAAACGGAGCTGCCACAAGAACAGGCAGCCCTTGCTCCGGGCTTGCCCGCAGCGCTAAACTGACGAAAACGAGGGAACAACAACCATGGCACACGCCAAGAACCACGATTATCACATTCTACCGCCGTCGATCTGGCCGTTCATGGGCGCGCTCGGGGCGTTTATCATGCTGTTCGGCGCTGTGCTGTGGATGCACGGCTCGGGGCCGTGGCTGGGGCTGGTTGGCCTTGCGATGGTGCTTTATGTGATGTTCGCCTGGTGGTCGGACGTGGTGCATGAGGCCAATACCGGCGATCACACGCCTGTGGTGCGGATCGGCCTGCGCTATGGTTTCATCATGTTCATCATGTCGGAAGTGATGTTCTTTTCGGCATGGTTCTGGACGTTCTTCAAGCACGCGCTGTATCCGATGGGGCCGCTTAGCCCCGCCGTTGATGGCGTTTGGCCGCCTGCCGGGATCGAGACCTTCGATCCGTGGCACCTGCCGCTGATCAACACGCTGATCCTGTTGTGTTCAGGGGCTGCGGCAACCTGGGCGCACCATGCGCTGGTGCATGACAACAATAACCGCCGCGACATCAAGAATGGCTTGATCCTGGCGATTGTGTTGGGGGCGTTCTTTACCGTCTTTCAGGCCTATGAATATAGCCACGCGGCCTTTGGATTTGCGGGCAACATCTATGGCGCGTCGTTCTTT